>JALFLM010000143.1 GCA_022774705.1 Lachnospiraceae bacterium
TTTATGCGAAGGGAACCCTTATACGGTTGCTGAAATCTTCTCTGCATCACCTTCCTGAATATACATCAGAATATCGAGTGAAGAGCGGCGTTATAGCTCCGCTCTATTTATCGTGTCGCAAATCGACTGTGAATAGTAACAGTGGTGTAAAGGTAAAAGTTCACAAAGATACGGGCTGATATTATTGCATATGAAAACAACAACCGATAAATCTTATCAGTAATTTTCGTTCAGAAGAGAACATTTCTCAACTATGGGAAATCCCGTTGACAAGCAGCGATTTGCTAAAGTATACTTCGTGTTAGCAGATGCTAACTGAATGGTCAGTTTCCTGCTTTTTATTTTGGCAGATAGGTTAGTTTTATATAACCTGCATTAAAGACAACGGAAAGGAGCTAATAAGAATGAAAAAGTTTAAAGAACTGAAGAAGTTCACGTCAGCTTTTCTGGTGACTGCCATGGTGGCCGGAATGCTGCCTGCTGATGTGGCGCTGGCAGTTTCGGGAAGCCAGGTGGCCGCTGATGGTATCTATACCGGGACTGCTCATGTGGCGAGAACCGATGAAGATGATGAAAATGAAGATTTCTGGACAGAATACGATGTGAAAGTAAGTCTTGAAGTAAAAGATGGAGTATTTTCCAATATTACGGTGATACCGCAGGGAGGATATCAGGCCACTGAAAGCCAGTCATATTTCGCAAAGGCCTATAATAAATCAAAAGGCTTCCAGACACTTCTGAAAGGAAAAGCGGCGACGGAAGATACCATAAACGGATGGGATGCTGTTTCCGGTGCAACCTGGACTTCTGATGCAATTAAGACTGCGGCGCTCGATGCTGTACACGAAGCAGAGGAAAAAACGGCAGAGCCTGAGAAAACAGAGCCGGTTTACGTGCTGATGAATATTCCCTATGCGGATTTCTACGAAGCAGATGTAAATAACAGTGTTCCCGTGGATGCATTTTCGTCCGCTACTCTGAACAAAACAAGAACAGGCAGTCTTGCAGGCGGTTCCTATCATGTAAAAACGGACGGCAGTGAGATTACAGGCATTACATTCCCCGTGAAAGCGGAAGGAATTGATTTATCAGATTATAAAGAGGTTAAGGAAAGCGATTCCGTGGAGATTACCGTAACAAACCGTGGAACGACCAGCACCACCATATACAGCGGCAAGGATGCTCTGTTTGAGAATGAAAGCTACGCGTATTACGTGCTGAGTGAGAAACCTTCTTACTATAAGGAGGCTTCGGTAAATGCGGACGGAACGCTGGGTTTCGGCAAGGTTGTGGGAGATGTTCAGACGCTTTCAAACATCGATGCAGATCTGATGACGGAAACCTCCTACGGAGATTACCAGCTGAGTTTAAGTGGGCTTGATATGATCAGTACTTCTGACGATCAGGTGTACGCTGTTATCGTAAGCACGAAGGAAGGCGATGATTACGGTATGCGTCATCTGGAAAATATCTGGAGAGTCAGCGAACTGGCATGGTGCACCGGATTTACCGCAGATGTACATGGCTGCCTCACATCATCTGCTCATTACGAGAAGATGATGGGTCAGCATATCAGTAAAGTCACATATTACACCAGCCGGGGAATCTATGAAATTCCAGTGGATGATCTTTATGTTCCTGTTAAATTTGAAGGCTCCGTAAAGGTTGAAGATGCGGATGTATCAGCAGGCTCCACAGCAGTAACCGTAAACGGACTGCCTGAAGATTTTGATGCAGGGTATACTGTGGAAGGGCTTAAAGAAGCGGCGGTAAAAGACGGAACATTAACCTTCAGCAAAGAAGCGGAAAAAGGTCAGTATACCCTGACTGTAACGGATGGTAAGGAAAAATACGCACCGCTCAGAACCACATTTATTCTGAAAACAGCTGAAATGCCAGCAGAATACAACGGCGATGACAGTGCACCGGCACTGACAGCAGCAGAAGGAGCCGGGGAAGAAGCATTTAAGGAATATCTGAAGAACATTACTTCTGTCACGGTAAACGAAACATCCTATACAGCAGCCGGAAGAGGCGCGGTTGTTATCATAAAAGAAGATGGAAGCATTGATACGGGCGTACAGGACGGCGCGGTTTTCGGAGAAAACGGTGCGTATGAAATCACAGTTTCTTCAACAGGATATCATGACCTGACATTTACGTATACAAAAGCAGAGACTGCAGCACCTGAAAATCCCGGGGAGTCAGAGAATCCTACGGAGGCTGAGCCGCCTGCGGAATCAGAAAATCCGACAGAAGCTGAGTCTCCTGCGGAATCAGAAAATCCGACAGAGCCGGAGACTTCCGAAGGTGAAGGCAGCCATGCTGTGGCCGTGGCTGACGACGGCAGTCAGGGAGGAACCGGAACCGGTACAGGAACCGGCAGCGGAACCAGTAGCATCGGTGGAGCTCAGACCAGCGGCGGAATGCAGAACAGTACAGGAACAGGAACGTCTGTTCAGAGCGAAACTGCCGTTAAAACGGGTGACAGCAATGTTCTGTATCTGTGGATTTCGTTGCTGATTCTCAGCCTGTGCGGCGGCGGTTGTGTGATTATTTTCAAACGCCGTAAGGATGTATAAAATTTCATCATACCATCATACAACATTTATGGAAGCAGGTCACCTTTGCAAGGCGGCCTTGCTTTCGTGTAAAGCAGTTGCGGCGAAGTGTATCTGTATCAGGTTATTTATATGAGGCATTCCGGGATTATAGCCAGACAAGACTTGCTATAGATGGTCTGCCGGGGAGGATAAATTGAAAAAAATACTGATTTTTATTATGCTGCTGGCAATCATAGTAACCGGCTGCGGCATGAACGGACCTTCCGGCAGCACGGAATCCGGCAAAAATCCGGCAGCGGCAGCAAAGACGGAAGACACAGAGACGGAGAATACAGAACCGGAAAATGCGGTGATGGAAGGTACGGCGGAGACAGAAAGCAGAGGAGGAATTCCCGAAGCTCAAAAGGAAATCTTTGCCATGGATACGTATATGACACTGACGGGTTATGGTGAAAGAAGTCAGGAAGCAGTAGAAGCGGCTGCGGAGGAGATTGTGCGTCTGGACGAAATGCTTTCTGTAGGAAATGAAAACAGCGAGATTGCGCAGATCAACAGAAACGGAAAAGGGAAGATTTCGGAAGATACGGAAATCATGCTGGAAGAAGCAATTTCATTGTTTGAGACAACGAGAGGAGCTTTTGATATTACCGTTTATCCGCTCATGGAGGCATGGGGATTTACAACACAGAATTATCAGGTTCCGGATAAAACGGTGCTGGAAACGGTGCTGAAGGCGGTTGATGCTTCGGCTGTACAGTATGATTCTCAGACCGGTGAAGTGGTTCTGGCGAACGGTCAGGGAATCGATTTCGGCGGGATAGCAAAAGGGTATGCTTCCGGCCGTGTGATGCAGATTTTTGAAGAATACGGCCTTATGTCGGGAATGGTTTCTCTGGGAGGAAATGTACAGTGTTATTCCTCGAAAACCGACGGAACTCCATGGCGTGCGGGTATCTCGAATCCAAATGCAGGAGAAGATGGGACGGATTTGCTGGGAGTTGTATCGGTGACGGATAAAGCGGTCATTACTTCCGGCGGATACGAACGGTATTTTACAGATCCGAAAACAGGAAAAACCTATCACCATATAATTGATCCTGCCACCGGTTATCCCGCGGAAAACGGTCTGACTTCTGTTACGATCGTCAGCGGAAACGGTATGCTGGCGGATGGTCTTTCTACAGCTGTTTTCATTATGGGGCGGGAAAAAGCATCAGACTACTGGCGTCAGTATGGTGATGAATTTGACATGATTCTGATGGCGGATGATGGAACCGTATCTGTTACGGAAGGGCTGGAAGACAGCTTTACTACGGAATTTTCGCTCTCGGTGATTAAACGAAAAGAAGGATGAGGATAAATACATGAATAACAATAAATCCGTAAATGGACCATCTGAAGAAAATGCTGGAAAACAGAAAATGGAAATTCCGGATCCCGGAAAAATGTTTTTTCCCGGTTATTGCCTTTGGTGAATCTGCTGCCTGCTGCACTGGTCGTTGTTCTGGTTGCGTCGGCGCTGCCCGCAACGAAACCGGTACTTCAGAAGATTCCGGAGTTTCTGACCATTGATGCGCAGGCTTCGGAAAAGGAAGAGGCCAGGAATGAAACTGAAGACGAAAAAAATGAAAATGAGAAGGAAGATGCCGTAAAAGGTGATTTTGAAGACGGTGTTTATAAAGGTATCGGAACCGGATACGGCGGTACGATTACGGTTGAGGTAATTGTAAAAGATAAAAGTATCGTTTCAATTGAAATCCTGAGCGCACCGGGAGAAACGGCATCGTTTCTGAAACGTGCCGAAGCGGTAATCAATTCGGTGATCGCATCCCAGTCATGGGAAGTGGACGTGGTATCGGGGGCAACTTATTCTTCAAAAGGAATTCTGGCGGCGGTGAAGAATGCGCTGACCGGTGAAAAAACAGAGGAAGAGACAGCACCGGTACAGGAAACAAAACCGTTGGAAAAAACGGATTTTGAAGAAACGCAGGGATATGTGGACGGTACTTATTACGGCCTGGCCGCAGGGTTTGGCGGCACGATTCAGGTGAAAGTTGTAATTTCGGGAGGAAAGATTGCGGATATTGCTGTTGTCAGCGCAGCCGGCGAGACTCCCTCCTATCTTTCTTCGGCAAAAGCGGTAATCAGCCGGATCCTTTCCGCCCAGAGCCCCAATGTGGATACGGTATCGGGAGTAACCTGGTCTTCAAACGGCATTATCAATGCTGTAAAAAATGCTTTAAGTCAGGCAGCCGGTTCAGGCATAACGGATGATCTGACAACAGCGGAGTCTGTGGTGAATCCTGCGGCGGGGGCTGAGGGAAACACTGCGGGAAATGCCTCCGCAGACGAAACAGCGGCTTCGCAGGGAAAACCGGCAGTTATCAATAAGCCGACGGTTTCTGCGGAGGGTTACGTGGACGGAGTATACACCGGAACCGGAGAAGGATTCGGAGGAGATATTAAGGTTCAGGTAACGATAAAAGGCGGAAAAATTGCTTCTGTTGATATTTTAAGTGCGGAAGATGAGACCCCTTCATTTCTGGAACAGGCCAGGGGTGTAATTGACCGGATTCTTTCTGTCCAGAATACTTCCGTTGACGTGGTTTCCGGAGCGACCTACAGTTCAGAAGGTATTATCCATGCAGTAGAAAGTGCGTTAAGCAAAGCTCTGCCTGAGGAAGAACCTGAGCAGGCAGGAGAAGAAACAGCAGGGCAGCCCGGAACGGAAGCTCCGGAGCAATCCGGAGAAGAAAATGTACAGCAGCCGGAACCGGAAATTCCTGAGCAGTCGGGAGAGGAAGATACGGAACAGCCTGAAACGGAAATTCCTGAGCATTCGGAAACGGAAGAAGAACTGCCCGGCTATATCGATGGAATCTATCAGGCAGCAGTTCTCTGTACAGAAGAAGATTTGTTTTTATATACAGTTCAGACAACAGTGACAATTTCAGAAGGGCGAATTACGGATATTGCTGTTGAGAAGCTGGATGACCGGTCTGATTTTCCGGAGGCCAATGATTCTTATCTGAATTATGCCATAAATGGTCGAACCCGCAAAAATATCTGGTACGAGGGTGTAATCAAACAGATTCTGACAGCTCAGAATGCAGACAATGTGGATGCTGTCAGCAGTGCAACCTGGTCCTCGGGCGCAATCACGGAAGCGGTACGGGAAAGTCTGATACAGGCACTGCCGGGAGACATGGAAGAAGAAACACAGGAACAGGTACTGCCGGAAAGCACAGCAGAAGAGACGTCGTTTTTCAGCTCCGTGGCAGATTTCATAACCAGGAAGGGGAATTTTTAAATGAAATATAAAAACTTTTTAATCCGCCTTCTGAGTCTTGCAATCGTTGCAGGTGCTCTTGTCGGCTATCATTCCGCTGCTCTGGACCGTCAGCAGATGATTCAGGAAAACGAGAATAAAATTGCAGAGGCAAAGGCGTATAATGAGTCCGTTATGGCGCTTGAAAATGTGGGAAAAGAATCCGGACAGGAGAATGGATCGGCTGATTCGCAGGAATCAGAGAATGAAAAGAGGTACGCCGACGGAACCTGGGAAGGAACCGGAACAGGTTTTGGCGGTGAGATCCGTGCAGCCGTGACGGTGGAAAACGGAAAAATCACCGGGGTGGAAATCCTTTCAGCAGATTCGGAAGATTAGGCTTATTTAAATATGGCAAAAGTGCTTCCCGAACAGATTGTTGAAGCGCAGGCCGTCCGCCAGAGACAGCTGCGGGCAGTGATACAGCTGATTTTTTTTATTGCCATGCCATCTGCTTTTGTGGCAGGGTTTTCCGGGGTAAAGTACATATTTACTCAGATCGGGACAGGGAGTGTGCTGGAGAGAAACAGCTTTCTGCTTGTTCTGATCGGTCTGGCAGTGTTTACGATTCTTTTTGGAAGATATTTCTGCGGATATGTCTGCGCATTCGGAACACTGGGGGATTTTGTATACCGGGTTTCGGGATTTATACAGGAAAAACTGTTTAAAAATAGAAAAAGAAAACAATTCTCACTGGCAGTTTCGCTGCCTGAAAGCTGCTTTCTGGCTTTGCAGAAGGTGAAATATGTGATTCTGCTGCTGATCGTGACGGGAATGGCGCTGCAGGAAAGGTTTTTCTGTCAGTTTCTGTGCCCCATGGGAGCTGTGTTTGCCCTGCTGCCGATTCTCCCCGCAGCAGTTCTGAAACGCAGGGAAGAGAACTGCCGGAAGGGCTGCAGTCTTTGCCGTAAGAAATGTCCGGTTCAGCTGAAACTGGAAGCAGACAGCCTGCTTTCGGGGGAATGCATCCGCTGCGGCAGATGCGCAGCTGCATGCCCCGGTGAAAATATTCACAGCTTCGCGGGACGTCTGACCGGCAGCGAAGTCTGGCTGGTCATCATGAAAGCAGTACTTTTCTTCTTCATGGGAACAGCCCTTGGACTGTGCCGGTTTTTGTGATTTTATTTTGTGATTTTATGCTTCAGGAAAATCCACGCATCCCTGAAGCCATACATCACCTTTGAAACGTCTTCCCACAGCGGGTTCTCCCAGCAGATCCTTTTTATTGATGATCAGGCTGAAACGAACGTCATTGCATTCAATCAGGAAATGCCAGATGGCTTCTCCGGTGAACGTGTTGCTGATTTCCTTCATTTCGAGGATATCTCCCAGAATGGAATACTGGTCGCATTCCATGCCGGTGGGCATGAAGCAGGTGTCCACGATGGAATACAGGTCTTCATGCTGAATGCGCATGGCAGCCTGATTGTACTGATCAATATCGTACATGGTCAGAGACTCCATGGCAGATTCATCTCCATTGCGGGCCGATTCGATGAGATTGACCCGCTTTTTTGACATGACCAGTGACTGTTTGCGCTCGCTGGCTGTTTTCCGGATGGGAAGCAGGATACGGCCGCTGCAGGACATGGCATTTAACCGGATGGGCAGCTTTTTGTTCAGGGAAATATGATCGCTGACGCAGTCCAGATAGCCGTTGGTATTCTGAAGATAGAAAATCAGGGAAATTCCGAACCGGTATTCCTCGCACATGACAGAAAAAGCATACCTGTCCGAATGGCGGGATATACTGCAGGGAGCGTTGGATGAGACCACATTGCTGTTAAAGTACGGATAGTAATATTCAATCTGAAAACGGTCGGTGTTATCGTATTCACCGAAGATACCGATTCCCATATCCGGACCGAAATTCTTCTCCATGGTGATAAACGTTGAATCCAGCAGATCAGATACTTCAATATTGTCAGGCTTTTCATAAACCTGATCAAGCAGTTTCTGAATGTCTTTATGGCGGATGTAACTGGAAAAACCGATTGCTCTTAAATACTTGTGCATGAATCCTCCTTTTCTGTGCCGGAGACTTGAAATTTACGTGGAATTTATTATATTACAAGAGAGTATACTTTTCAAGGCAGGAGGCAGGAAAAAGAGATGAATCCGGATAATTTGCATAATCGCAGGGAATGCGGAGAACGCATCGGTGGAAATCATGCTGTAAATGGCGGCGGAGAACGCTATTACACCCTTAATTATTATCTGCGGCAGCGGTTCGGCCGGAAAACCTACAAGCTGGCGCTGGACGGCGGCATGACATGTCCCAACCGGGACGGGACGGTGGGATACGGCGGCTGCATATTCTGCAGCGGCGGCGGTTCAGGAGAATTTGCAGTGGGAATACAGGAGACCGGAGGAGTAACGGCTCAGATCGAGCAGGCAAGAAAGCGGATACAGGAGAAAACGGACGCAGAGCTGTTTATTGCCTATTTTCAGTCGTACACCAATACTTACGCGGATGTGGAATATCTCAGGCAGATTTTCACGGAAGCAATCATGCACCCGCAGGTTGCAGTTCTTTCCATTGCCACAAGACCCGACTGTCTGCCGGATGAGGTGCTGGCGCTTTTAGAGGAACTGAACCGGATCAAGCCGGTCTGGATTGAACTGGGGCTGCAGACGATTCATGAAAAAACCGCCCGTTATATCCGTCGGGGGTACGAACTTTCCTGTTACGAAAATGCGGTAAAACGGCTGAATCAGGCCGGAATTGAAGTGATCACCCATGTGATTCTGGGTCTGCCCGGGGAGAGTCGGGAGGATATGCTGGAAACGGTGCGCTATCTGTCCCGGAATGTGTCCGTTTCCGGGCAGAATTCTGTTCCCGGAAGAAATCACCTTTCTGAAATTCCGCCATCCGGTGCCGTGCCGTTTTTATATGGTACACAGGGAATCAAGCTTCAGCTGCTTCACGTACTGAAAGGCACCGATCTGGCAGCTGATTACCAAAAAGGTGCCTTTTCTGTTCTGAGTATGGATGAATATCTTGATGTTCTTTTTGAGTGCATTGAAATCCTTCCTCCGGATATGGTGGTTCACCGCATTACAGGTGACGGCCCCAAATCTCTTCTTGTGGCTCCCCAATGGAGTGCCGATAAAAAGAGGGTTCTCAACACCATACGCCGGGAAATGAAGCGGCGGGATATCCGTCAGGGAAAACGTTACAGGCCGGTCTGATATCCTTCATGTGAAGGGTCAGGCACCTGCCTTACAGCTTTCGATCCAGGATTCCATGTATTCCCGGATCAGGTAGAAGGGCGAGTCGCCCATTTCCAGGAAAAAGGTATGGAATTTTTTCAGGTTGAAAGAATCCCCCAGCGCTTCCTGTGCATCGGTTTTCAGGTCGAGGATTTCCAGATATCCGATGTAATACTTCAGGTAATTGCAGGGCTGGGAAACAATATAATAATACACCTCAGTGATTGCTTCCGTATCTGTAATGCCATAATTCTTCAGAAAATCAGCAATTTCATCGGGCGTCTGTCCTTCGTAGTTGATATAGAAATCCAGCAGTGCGTAAAGTCCAAGACTGAGGCTGTTGTTATGCTGCATCAGAGAGGCCAGATCGGTATCGATGCCCGTATCGTAGCTGTATGCCAGATTTTCCACATAGGTGGCCCAGCCTTCGGAATAGCCGGCGGTGGAACACAGATAGCGTATGGGTGAGTTGCTGCAGGAAGCCGTATATACGGTCTGATACAGGTGTCCTGGATACCCTTCATGAGCCAGCGTGGAATACAGATCGGAAGAATCCGAAGAACCGCCGTTGATGTAGATCACATTATCCACCGGGTTGTCGATGGGCGGCGTCAGGTAAAAAGCCGGACTCAGGGAATCCTCCATGGACTTGCTGACGTACTTGATCTGCAGGTTGATATCCGTTTCCAGCTTTGGAAAATCCTCCAGCATTTTCTCCTGCAGATCCTGGATGATCTCCAGCGGATCTGTAAGGGAAAATTCAAAATCACCGGAGGCGGTGTTCAGCCGTGGATTGTTTTTCATCAGTTCCTGCATTGCACGAAAATCAGCAGTGATCCGGTCAATGGTCATGTTCTCCAGTTCCTTTACGGGCCGGTCGGTCCCTACGGACTGCTGCAGAACATATTTATAGTAATCTTTACCATTATCGTAATTGCAGATACCGCCTTCGTTGACGCCGGTGCCCTTCAGCTTTCTCAGCCCGTCGATGAGCATCTGATAAGCGCTGATCACATCACCGGTTACCAGCTTCCGGTTTTCAAGGATAAAGGCCTCTTTCTTTCCTTCATCCAGCCATTCAATTTCATCCAGACGTTCCTCGAAGGTGGTGATCAGAAAATTGTCATCAGTCTGGGAAATAAATGATTCACAGTCTTTTATAACCATATCGGCACAGTAATCGGACATAAACAGGCCGGCATCGGATTTTTCCTGTTCATAGGCAATAATATCCGTAAAATAACGGTTCACATCCTTTAACAGGGCAAGGTAATCGGTGATATCTCTTTCTGTATTGAAGGTGTATTCTGCAAACAGAGTCGGAAGCTCCGACTGGATACCGATGGAAGGCTGCAGAGCTTCCTCGTAGTAAGGAAAATCCCTGCTTTCCCTGCTGAGCTTCAGTGTATTTTCCAGAATATCATAAGTAAGCTTCTGGTTATAGGTCAGTTCATCATAATCGAACTCTTTAAGCTGAGTGAGCAGTTCATCGGCACGCTCTGCAGTTTCCTGAAAATAGTTCTGACTGTACTCTCCAAGAGTCAGCGGATAGTCGGATATCCCGAAGGAAGCAGGATCTTCCAGAGCATAATGAAGGTTCAGCGTGTTTTCTGTAATTTCCTCGCAGAACAGGGATGTGGTAAAATTCTCAAATTCGTCAGAAACCGACGGCTGACCGGAACCGGATTCATTCGAAGCATCCGAAGTCTGCGTTTTTTCATTTCCCGGAGACAATGATTCGTATGTTTTACCATCCTTAACGCTCCGGCATCCTGCCAGAGAAGATACCAGCATAAAAACAACCAGCAAAAATACGGAATATTTCCGGAATAATCTGTTAAAATGTGTCATTAAAAGCTCCTTCCTCAAATCAGGTATCTGGAAACAGCGATACCAGGTTACTTTCAGTATATCACAATCAGAGCGATAATAGAATTAAAGATTCGAACGGCATTTTAATAACGGTATCCTGATATGGTATCCTGGTTGCAGTATCCTGGTTACGGTATCCTAATATCTGTTTTCCAGGCGTTCTTTGAGCATTTTTTTTGCCCGGTTGATACGTACGGCTACCAGATTGACGGACAGACCTGTGCGTCTGGATATTTCCAGATTGGTGAGCCCGTCTATGTAACGAAGCTTCAAAGGGATTCGATAGGTGTCATCAAGGCTGTCTATGATATCAGTCAGCTCGTCCAGTGTTTCCTGGTGGATGACATGTTCCAGAGGAAGATTGTCGTATTCCGGAGGGTACTCCTGATTTTCCATCAGCGTTTCGGGGGAACGGTTGCGTTTTCGTATATAATCAATACATTTGTTTCTCGTAATTGTAATCAGAAAATATTTTGTCATTTTGGTGTGGACATCTTTAATATCAGAAAGATGTTCCGATGCTTTGATAAATGTTTCCTGCACCATATCTTCAGCAAGCTGCATATCTTTCAGGTAGCCGAACGCTACGTACCAGAGAGGATGAGAATAGATTTCGTACAGTTCTGATAATTTTTCCTGATCTGTCTGGAAACACGACATGCAAACAGGGATGGCACCGGATACTGAGTTACTGGTTGCGGCAGAAGTCTGGGTAGTAATCATAGCAATTCTCCTTTCAATTTGCGTTCGTCGAAATTGTTGCTGTAAATTGGCTGTGATTCTGTTTTATAGCTTTATCCGCAGTAAACAGTTTTGCGAAAAAAAGATATCGATATCCGCCGGGACAAGTAAATTATAGAACAAATTAGCAGGGCGAACAATTGCTGACAATTGAAAAACTGGTAAAGTTCGTAAGGAAAAAACATGAAAAAATAGAAAAATAATGAAATTAATAAAAAAAAGACGAAAAACAAAAGAAAACAGGGTGAAATAAATGAAAAATCAAGCTGTAAAAAATAACTCCATATCTGTCTTGCATCTTTTTGGGGAATTCCGTATAATAGAAACAGTATGCCTGAATTTGCTTATTACTTAGATGATGATAGAAGGGAGTGTTTCTATTCATGTGTGAAAAATGTAAGAAACCTTATTATATTACAACTGCGATTGCCTATACTTCCGGTAAGCCCCATATCGGCAATACTTATGAAATCGTTCTGGCAGATGCGATTGCCAGATATAAACGTGCAGAGGGCTATGATGTGCGGTTCCAGACCGGTACTGACGAGCATGGTCAGAAGATTGAAGAGAAGGCTCAGGCTGCAGGTGTTTCTCCTCAGGAGTTTGTAGATGATGTGGCGGGCCAGATCAAAACCATCTGGGATATGATGAATACTTCCTATGATAAATTTATCCGCACCACGGATGAGGATCATATGGCTCAGGTACAGAAGATTTTCAAAAAACTTTACGATAAAGGCGATATTTACAAGGGATACTATGAAGGCATGTACTGTACACCGTGTGAATCTTTCTTTACGGAATCACAGCTGGTGGACGGCAAATGCCCCGACTGCGGACGTGAAGTCAAACCCGCAAAGGAAGAGGCTTATTTCTTCAGAATGAGTAAATATGCGGATCGCCTGATTCAGTATATTGAGGAACATCCCGAATTTATCCAGCCTGCTTCAAGAAAGAACGAGATGATGAACAATTTCCTGAAGGCCGGCCTGCAGGATCTGTGTGTTTCAAGAACGTCTTTCTCATGGGGGATTCCCGTTGATTTCGATCCCAAACATGTGGTATATGTATGGATCGACGCGCTGACCAATTACATTACCGGTCTCGGTTTCAAACTGGATGAAGAGTCGGATCCCATGTTTGAGAAATACTGGCCGGCAGATCTGCATCTGATCGGTAAGGATATTCTGCGTTTTCATACCATTTACTGGCCTATCATGCTGATGGCACTGGATCTGCCTCTGCCGAAGCAGATTTTCGGACATCCCTGGCTGCTGCAGGGCGACGGCAAGATGAGCAAGTCAAAAGGCAACGTGATTTACGCAGATGATCTGGTTGAGATGTTCGGTGTGGATGCGGTTCGTTATTTCGTTCTGCATGAGATGCCTTTCGAGAGCGATGGTGTGATCACCTGGGAACTGATGGTAGAACGCATGAACTCCGATCTGGCCAATACTCTGGGCAATCTGGTCAACCGTACCATCGCCATGACCAACAAGTATTTCGGCGGCGAAGTGAAATCCACCGGCGTGACCGGAGATGTGGATGCCGACCTGAAAACAACTGTTCTGGGTGCTGTTAAGAAGGTTCAGGAGAAGATGGTTGATCTGCATGTGGCAGATGCCATCACAGAGGTATTTAACCTGTTCAAGCGCTGCAACAAGTATATTGATGAAACCGCACCGTGGGTTCTGGCTAAAAATGAAGAAGACAAGCCCCGCCTGGCAGAGGTTATGTACAATCTGACAGAAAGCATCTGTATCGGTGCAAGTCTCCTGCAGCCCTTCATGCCCGATACCTCCGAAAAGATTCTGGCTCAGCTGAACGGCACTTACCGTATGATCGATGAACTGGATGAATTCGGCAGATATCCCGACGGCAATAAGGTTACGGATAAGCCTGAAATCCTGTTTGCAAGACTGGATGTGAAGAAGGTTCTGGAAGAAGTGGAATCGAAAAGAGCAGCTGCTGAAGAACCACAGGTTAAATATCCTCAGGTAGCACCCAAGGAAGAAATCACCATTGATGATTTTGATAAGGTACAGCTCCGTGTAGGAGAAGTACTGAGCTGTGAACCGGTTAAAAAAGCGAAAAAGCTTCTGGTAATGCAGATCCGTATCGGTGATGAGGTGCGCCAGATCGTTTCAGGCATCGCAAAATACTACAAACCGGAAGAGATGGTGGGCAAGAAGGTTGCTGTTGTGACCAACTTAAAGCCCTGCAGGCTGTGCGGCGTGGAATCACAGGGTATGATTCTGGCTGCATCGGATGATGAGGGCAATCTGTCCGTCATGACACCGGATAAAGATATGATCTGCGGATCGGAAATCTGTTGATTTGAGTATAAGATGAAGAAGATATTTGATACACATGCTCATTATGATGATGAAGCATTTGACAGCGACCGGGAGGAACTTCTGGCGTCCATGAAGGAGCAGGGCGTGGAGCGGATCGTTAATGTATCGGCCAATCTCCGTGAGATTCAGGAAACGCTGAAACTGATCGAACGATTCCCGTTCTTTTACGGGGCGGCAGGTGTTCACCCGGATGATACAAAAGAACTGAATGAGGAGAATTTTGAGCAGATCCGCCGGGCTGCCATGCATGAGAAGATGGTGGCGATCGGTGAGATCGGCCTTGATTATTACTGGGACAGCAGTGACCGGGAAACTCAGAAAAAATGGTTTCTCCGCCAGCTGGAGCTGGCCCGGGAGCTTGACAAGCCGGTGATCATCCACAGCCGGGAAGCGGCTCAGGATACACTGGAACTGATCAGACAGGCCGGCGGTCCCGATTTCAGCATGGTGATCCACTGTTTCTCCTACAGCACGGAGCTGGCCAGAGAGTACCTGAATATGGGATATTATCTGGGAATCGGAGGGGTTGTTACCTATAAAAACGGCAGAAAACTGAAGGAAGTGGTTTCGTACATGCCTCTTGACCGGATTCTGCTGGAAACCGATGCACCATATCTGACGCCCGTACCTTTCCGGGGAAAGCGTAATTCGTCGGAAAAGATTCACTATGTGGCGGAAGAAATCGCCCGCCTGAAAAATATCAGTCAGGATGAGGTGCTGGAAGCAGCCTGGAACAATGCGTGCAGATTTTACCGGCTGAATGAACAGCAGTAAGGTGAGGATTTTTTATGGCAAATCTTGCAAATCCGCAGGAAACGATTGCAGTCCTGCAGAAATATCAGTTTAATTTCCAGAAAAAGTTCGGTCAGAATTTTCTGATCGATACCCGTGTGCTGGAAAAAATCATGGATGCGGCAGAAGCAGGTCCTGAGGATTGTATACTGGAGATTGGTCCCGGCATCGGAACCATGACCCAGATGCTGGCGGAACGTGCACGAAAAGTGATCGCGGTGGAAATCGACAATAACCTGATTCCGATTCTGCAGGATACGCTTCAGGCTTACAACAATGTGAAGATCATTCACAACGATATTCTGAAGCTGGATCTGAAGCAGCTGGTCCGGGAGGAGAATGATGGCAGGCCTATCAAGGTGGTGGCCAATCTGCCCTATTATATTACAACGCCCATTATCATGGGACTGTTTGAAGCGGATGTTCCGCTGGAGAGCATTACCGTCATGGTACAGAAGGAAGTGGCGGACCGCATGAAATCCGGCCCCGGCAGCAAGGATTACGGCGCTCTGTCTCTGGCAGTGCAGTATTACTCCAGGCCGGAGCTGGCGGCCAACGTGCCTCCCAATTGTTTTATTCCCCGTCCCAATGTGGGTTCAGCGGTTATCTGCCTTCACAGACATTCAGAACCGCCGGTTGAAGTACATGATGAAAAGCTGATGTTCCGCCTGATACGTGCGTCATTTAATCAGCGCCGGAAGACCATGCAAAACAGCCTGAACAACTCTCCGGAGCTTTCATTTAACAAAGAACAGATCACGGCGGCGCTGGAAGCAGTGGGACTGAAAAGCAATATCCGGGGCGAAGCCCTGACGCTGGAACAGTTTGCAGCTTTAAGCAATGCATTTGAACGGGTATAATCCCCCGCCTCCCTTCATATAGATGTTGTGAAGGGAGGCGTTTTTTATGTCGGAAAGTTCGAATAATTCTATGGAAACGGTGAGTTTCAGAAGGTTTTTATCGTATATTTATGCCTATGAGGATGATACAAAGCTGCGAAATGTGGGATTTGCAAAGGTGGAAGTCAGGCCGCCCCGTGTCCGTTTTCAAGTAACGGTAAGCGGGATTCTCCAGAAGGGCGGGCGTCCCATGGAGCTTTGCCTGGTTGATAAAAATCTTCAGCGTATTCCGGTGGGACAGCTTATACTTCAGAACGGCAGAGGGGATTATCGCAAAAGCACAGGACTGGAAAACATGTGCGACAGCGGACTGACATTTTCCCAGGTTTACGGAATCTGCCTGCAGGGAGCCGGGAACAGGCGGCATTATTATATGACACTGTGGAAGGAAACAGCCCGGCCGGTGCGCCCTGTCAACCGACCGGAGGACAGCCGGATTCCGGTAATTCCGTCGGACAAAGGCCGAAGAGAAGAGGTAAAGGAAAATGAAAAGCAGCCTGAGAATGCAGAGCTGCCCGGGAATCTGAAGCAGTCTGGGAATCTGAAGCAGTCTGAAAAAGAAAATCAGTCCGGAAATATAATAAAAGCCGCTGAAGTGGAATCAGAAGGAGGAATGGAAGAAGCAGAAACCGCGGAGGTGTCAGAAAAAGAAGAGATGCTGGAGAAAGAAGAAATTCCTGAAAAAGAACAGATTCCTGAAAAAGAGCAGATTTCGGAAGGTGAAATAATGGCACAGGAGGATAATGCTGAAGAATTTCAGGAGGAACTGGAATCTGCATCAGAACTGGTAAAGCAGCAGTCTTCAGATGAAATTCTGCGAAAAGCCGATGCGGCTGATTCTTCCTGCTCATCCATGTCCGGCACAGGAACGCGGAGGCAGAACATAAAGGAAAGAAACGGGAATAAGTGTCTGGAATTGTGGAAAAAATTCTGCACAAGATACCCTCATGTGGATATCCGCCCTCTGAAACCGGATAACGAAAAAACAGGAGACAGTTTCCTGCGGTTTGGAAGAGTCTGCGAAGTTATACGGATCCGGCCAAATGACATCGGTCGTCTCCCCAGAAATAACTGGATCCTTGCCCACAACAGCTTCCTGCAGAACGCGTACAATCAGTACCATCAGCTGATCCTTTTCCGTGTAGAAAATCAGGGAATCAACAGCCACCCGGAAAACCGCTGGTACATCGGACTCCCCGGAGAAAACACGGAACAGGAAACTCTGGTAGCAGACGTATTCGGATTCAAAAAATACATGAAGTGCAGAAACGGAGGCTACTGGTACACCGAAATCATGCTGGGGTAACCTGCTGTATAAAAACAACCGGAAAAGGGCATAATGGGGGTAGGGTTTATCACTTCATTGGATGGGTGGATAATGAGGCTCCATTACCGACAGGTCCTGTCCGGAGACGCGCTCTCGCTCTGTGACAAACGCAGCGGTACTAAGCTTTTTCTGCGCTGTCGCTTGAAAAAGCAAGTGTCGGCGTTTGTCAACGGTCTCCTCGACAGGACCTGTCGGTAATTCCGCCGCTACAGATATTTTTTATCCCAAAGTGAAGTGATAAACAGAAGGGAGAAACGTATTTGAGGTGTTGGAAAAGCGATACACGTTGTTCCTCCACATACTGTTTATCACTTCATTTGCAGGCAGATAAAGAATCTGGCGGCGGAATTACCGAGGTATCCTGTAAGGGGGACCATTGAAAACGCCGGTGCTTAACAAGCGGGCCTCCTGAAGGAGGTTCGCGAGTTTAGCATCCGCTGCGTTTTCACCTGAGCGAGAGCGCGTCCCCGTACAGGAAACCTCGGTAATGGAGCCTCATGCCTCATCTTCCTGCAGAAGTATAAACAGTACCTGTCTGATTTTTGGAGTGGGATATGATGCTGAAGGAGAAAAGGGTGATTTATTATTCTTCGGGGGAGCGGTTCGAGAGAGAGCATTTTGCCTGTGAGCTGGCGGGGATGATTCGTCAGGTTCAGGTCCGGGATGGGAAGCGTTCGGTGCTGTTTCTGTGCATCGGCAGTGACCGGTCTACGGGAGACAGTCTGGGACCGCTGACCGGTTATTTCCTGAAAAATGAGAAATTGTTTTCGGAAAATACCGATATGGTTGTTGTTGGAACATTAATGCTGCCGGTGCATGCGGTGAATCTGGAACCGGTGCTTCAGGTGATAGAAAAGGAGTTTCCTGAATACGTGGTTGTGGCGATCGATGCTTCCGTGGGTTCCAGAGACTGCGTTGGATGTATTACATTATCAGAAGGAGGTTTAAAGCCCGGATGCGGAGTAAATAAGAATCTGAGAAGGGTTGGAGATATTTCCATAACCGGAATTGTCAGCTGGGGAAGCCGGCTGGAGCCGGTGCTTCTGCAGAATATCAGGTTGGGAATGGTTATGAACATGGCTGATTGTATTTATCAGGGGATTATGAAGGCTGTTTTTTGCTGAAACAGGTAGATTTTTTTTAAGCGGGGTCTGGCGAATTTCGACAGACTCCGTATTTTTGCTGTGATAACATGATGACTGTCAGCATCCTGACATGAAATGGAATGATATGAATATTTGCACATCTGTTAAAGAGCATAAATGGGAGGTTTTGGTATGGAACAGAATAAATTGCCTAAAAATATTCGTCAGATCGGAGAGAAAGAAGACTGGATCCGGGTTTACATGGAAGATTATGTACATACATATATTCAGCGGCTGCGCGGATTGGAGGAAGGTGGGGTGTCCGGCGGTATGCTCCTGGGAAAAAAGCAGCGCATCAATGGTATTATGCATTTGTTTATACGGGGTGCTGTGGTGGCCGACGATCCTTTCTGGCGCGATTCGGGACAGACTCCGGAGCAGCTGAAAGCGGAAAGCAGCGTTTATTTTCCGGGACTGGAGATCTGTGGATTTTTCGTTTCCAGCAGGGAAAACAGAAGCTCGGAGGTTGATCTGGTACGTATATTTGAAACGCATTTTCCATCGGAGTATCAGGTACTGTTTGATGTAAGGGACCAGGATGAGGAGGTGTTTTCCTATTCGGGGCACGGACTGATACACCTTGCCGGGTATTATATTTATTATGAGAAAAATGAGGAAATGCAGTCCTATATCATCAGGCAGGAGAGCCTTCGGGTGCTGGAACGCCGCAGCGGGGATGAGGAACAGGGAAATCCTTCTGTGCGGGAGGTAAAAAACCGGACGGGCAGGAAGGCGGAGAACTCCGGAAAATCAGGAAAACGGATAACGGGCTTTGCCGGAAGAGATAATCCGGGAGGAAAGGGGGAAAATGAGGGAACAACAGGGCCGGGACAGATTTTCGGAGAAAATCGCGGCATGAAAACGGATAACGGGCAGGGTAACGTTCAGACAGGCACAGAAAAAGAAAGGAGGATGGCTGCCGGCAAAAAGCCGTCTGCCGAAAAGAAGGTGAAAAAAGGTGATTTTATTGTGAGAATCGTATCCATAGCAGGTATTTTTATACTGGCGTTTCTGCTGTTTTCGGATCAGATTAAGTTTAATAAAGTCGATAGGACAGTGGAAAACAACAGCGGACTTCTGAGCAGTATACTGGATGAATCTTCCGCCGTACAGGCAGGAGCAGATTCCGCTTACATAGAGACCGGCGTCGGAACAGAAATCGGTGGCGGAGGCGGTGAAAGCAGCGGAAACAGTGAAAGCGGGAACAATGAAAGCAGCGGAAACAATGAAAGCGGAAACAGCGAAAGCAGCGGAAATAATGAAAGCAGTGCGGCCGGTGCGGTCAGCAATCAGGCTGATTCTTCGGCAGAAGCAGCCGGCAGCAATGTAAAACAAAGCGAAAACAGAGAGGAAGGGCAGAGCGGAAGTGAAAATGGAAGCGGCAGCGAAAGTGGAAGCGGAAACAAAAATGGAAACGGTTCCGTTAACACAGAAGATGGGAAAAATACGGGAACCGGAGTGCAGGGAGCGTCTGCATCCTATGTATTTCCCATGAGATATCTGGTGAAAAAGGGGGACAGCCTTTATTCTATCTGTGAAAAATATTATGGTGATACCGGCATGGTGGATGCGGTGTGCCTGGAAAATGACATATCGGATCCGTCCAGTCTGAAGTACGGGGTAGTTCTTACTTTGCCGGCACGCTGACCTTCCACAGCTTGTTTTTTCATCCGTCTTGTAGTATGATAATATCCAGTGAATTGACATTTACTGTAACACCGGCCGGTCTGGCGGCCGGAATCAGACAACAGGAATTTCAGGACAGGACAAGACTATATGGATGAAATGAACAAGAACATGGAACCCGGTACAACGGACTCCAATCAGAGTGAAAAAGAAACGGAAAGCCAGGTTGAGGTCAAAATCTGGAAAAAACCGGATACCGGAAGAAAAAAGAGATATGTATACGAGGTAGTTGCAGAAGAACCGGAAGAAAAGAGCGGCGAGGCTGTAAGGCAAAATGGAGACAGCGGTTCCGGACCGGAAACAGTTCCTCATCAGGAGAACGGACCGGAAACAGTCCCTCATCAGGAAAACGGACCGGAAACAGTCCCTCGTCAGGAAAGCGGATCGGTAGTGATGCCTGAGAACCGGAATAAGGAGGGTCGGTTTTCGGGAAAAAGATCTGAGAGACAGCAGGCGAAAAGGACAGGAACCGGAAGATCCGATTCGGGCAGCAAAAACAAAAAGAAGGAGAATCTGCTGGAAAAGGACAATATATCAAAAAAAGCAAGGCAGGAGTTCTGGAAACAGCAGGTTGTGGAGGGGAATCCGGATCACAGAAGCTTTATGGGGCGTCTGCATCAGGGTCTGCGCCGGTATGGCAGGAGAATTGTTGCAATTGTGCTGGTGGTTTCGCTTGTATTCGGCGTTTCCTGGTAT
Organism: Lachnospiraceae bacterium; assembly: GCA_022774705.1. Lineage (GTDB taxonomy): Bacteria > Bacillota > Clostridia > Lachnospirales > Lachnospiraceae > TWA4. Next base: position 20,621 of record JALFLM010000143.1, read on the forward strand.
TACAACAGGAATCGAAAGTTTCACAGCTATGACGTGGAGTGGCAGGTATCAGCTTCAGACAACGGCTATTCAGAATATCGGACATTTAATGATGTGATTCTGCACTACAGTCAGGATGGCGTCAGCTGTATCAACCAGAATGGCGAGGTTATGTGGAACCAGACCTTTAATATGGACGTACCGGGAATTGCCGTAGCAGGAGGCTACGCGGTTATCTATGATATTAAGGGGACTTCGCTTTATATATGTGACAGAAACGGATGTACCGGCAGTGCGGAAACAAAAAAGAATATTCTGAAAGCCGATATTTCCGAAAATGGTGTGACGGCAGTTATCCTGGATGATAAAAACAGTAATTATATCAATTATTTCAGAAAGGACGGCTCCCGGATCGATCTGGAGATAAAAACCCTGATTTCGGGGGATGGTTACCCGCTGGATATTGCCATTTCTCCCGATGGAACCCAGCTGATTACATCATATGTCTATGAAGAAGGCGGCAATATGAGGAATCAGGTGGTTTTCAGAAATTTTGAAGTTGGAAAGAATAATGCGGACCGGGTTGTTGGCGGCTTCAGGCAGTATGAGGATACTCTGGTGCCTGAGGTGATCTTTTTCGATAATCAGAACAGCGCGGCAATCACCGAAAAGTCCATCGATTTTTATTCTACAAGAAATGCCATGTCTCCGGAGCTGGCAAAGACTCAGGAAATGGATTCCAGAATCAAAACCGTATTCTACAGTGATGAATATGTGGGAGTGATTCTGGAAGGAGATGAAAAGGCCGAAAAGCAGGAGGAGACCGGGGCAGAAGCCGAAACACAGAAAGTTGAAGCGACAGCGGATGAAGGATCTGCGCAGGAAGAGACGAAACAGGCCGTTCAGACCGAATACACCATGCTTGTTTTCGATAAAACAGGTTCTCAGACATTTAAGCAGACAATTGATTTTGAATACAGCTTCGCTGATTTTTCCGGTGATGGAATCGTTGTGTATAATAATTCGGAATGTGCTGTTTATAATATGACAGGTGTCTGCAAATATCAGGCTCAGCTGGATGTGAATATCGACGGCGTTATGCGTTTTTCCGAGAATTCTCTTGTAATCAGAGGAAACGGAGCGCTTCAGAAGCTGACTTTAAAGTAAACGATACAGGGATCAACAGATCATGTATTTCATCATAATATCACTGGAGGAAAAATGAAACACAGAACTACGGTCAGAAACAGAGAGGTTCTGCTTCTGTACCGCTTCCGTGATACCGAAATCGGGCGGCAGCTCCGTGCAGTTGCCGCCCGAATGGGTATTATGTGCAAAGTGGTGGAAGAGGAACAAACAGAGGAAACACTGGGGGCACTGCTGAAGCTTCCGGGATTTGCATCCGGCAGCGAATCGGGAAAAAGCGGTGCATCAGAGCAGGACAATGCATCGGTTCAGAATGATACGGCAGACAGACAGGAGCCGAAACCGGAGCTGACCCGTCAGGTCATGATCATGCATGGATTTACGAATCAGCGTCTGGGAGAATTTCTGCAGAATATGAGAAAGGCGGGGATGCCGGTCATACCGCTGAAGGCAATCGTAACACCGCAGAATGTGAACTGGACATTTCGGACTCTTTATGAAGAACTGGAAAAGGAACATGAAGCAGTTCAGAAAAGCAGAGAAGGAAAATAGAAGAAAGAAAATAGAGAATAAGAAACAGGAAAAAAGAAAAAGGAAAAGACCCGCATGCAGGCGGGCCTTTTCGATATATAGGGAGAAAATGCCGTTTGTACGGCGCAGTCTATGAGCCAGGTTACCATTGGGAACCGAACCTGCTGTGTATCAGGTTCCTTCTCTTGATTCCCTCAACCATGTCTATATAATACACTATTAGCAGGTTTATTTCAACAGGAATTTATTACATTATATTTCTGCTCATATGTTTAAAAATTGTATGAGTTGCATAAATAGAAAGTCTTTTTGTACAATATGATGATAAAAATCACGAATATGGTGGTGGAAAAATGTAAATAAAATATTATCAGCAAAACAGAATTGGACTAAATAATAAAAAAATATTGTTTTAACGTCCGGTGTTATCAAAAGCCCGGAATACCGGGATGAAAGATGGTGCAGTCATAATGCGGTATTCCGGGCTTTTTCCGGGCTTTTTAATAACATCAGGTGAGAACTTCAGTAACCGAGGATTTCTCGATAACTGAGCAGTTCAGTTGAGTGAGTAAATGATAAAGTGGTTATTTAATAACGGTTTTTCCACCCATGTAAGGCTGCAGTACTTTGGGAATGTTGACGGTACCGTCTGCATTCAGGTTGTTTTCCAGGAAGGCGATCAGCATTCTGGGCGGTGCAACAACTGTGTTGTTCAGCGTATGAGCGAAGTATTTATTGCCGTTTTCATCTTTTACGCGGATCTTCAGACGTCTTGCCTGAGCATCGGTCAGATTGGAGCAGCTTCCTACTTCAAAATACTTCTTCTGTCTGGGAGACCATGCTTCCACGTCTACGGATTTTACCTTCAGATCAGCCAGGTCGCCGGAGCAGCATTCCAGAGTTCTTACGGGAATATCCAGAGAACGGAACAGATCTACTGTATTCTGCCACAGTTTATCGAACCACATAGCGCTTTCTTCGGGCTTGCAGACAACGATCATCTCCTGTTTTTCAAACTGGTGGATACGGTAAACACCTTTTTCCTCGATGCCGTGAGCACCTTTTTCCTTACGGAAGCAGGGAGAATAGCTGGTCAGGGTGTAGGGCAGATTCTCTTCGGGGAGGATGGTGTCGATGAACTTGCCGATCATGGAATGTTCACTGGTACCGATCAGGTACAGATCTTCACCTTCAATTTTGTACATCATGGCATCCATCTCGTCAAAACTCATAACGCCGGTAACTACGTTGCTGCGGATCATAAAGGGCGGTACGCAGTAGGTGAAGCCGCGGTCGATCATGAAATCTCTTGCATAGGAGATGACAGCGGAATGCAGTCTGGCAATGTCGCCCATCAGGTAGTAGAAACCGTTGCCGGCTACCTTTCTGGCGCTGTCCAGATCAATGCCGTTGAATTTCTCCATGATCTCGGTATGATAGGGGATTTCAAAATCGGGTACAACCGGTTCACCGTATTTCTGAACTTCCACATTCTCGGAATCATCCTTACCGATGGGAACGGAAGGATCGATGATATTGGGAATGGTCATCATGATCTTTGTGATCTTTTCTTCCAGTTCGGTCTGTGTGCCTTCCAGCTCGGTCAGACGGGCAGCATCAGCAGCAACCTTTGCTTTTACTTCCTCAGCTTCTTCTTTTTTGCCCTGTTTCATCAGACCGCCGATCTGTTTGGACAGAGTATTTTTTTCAGATCTTAAGGTATCGCGCTCCTGCTGAACCGCACGTTTCTGTTTGTCCAGTTCGATTACTTCATCTACAAGGGGAAGCTTATGATCCTGGAATTTGTTGCGGATGTTCTGTTTAACGATTTCCGGATTTTCTCTGACAAATTTTAAATCTAACATGTGTTTTCTCCTCAAAAAAATATCCCATGAATCCCGAAAGGGGATCCATGGGACGGATTACTTTGCAACTCCGCGGTGCCACCCACGTTACCGGACATACATCCGGCCTCTCAAACGGTAGGATAGAGGTTACCGGCCTCCGGCTCATCGCCGGTCGCTGGAAAGTGGAAAGGTAAGTCCTGTCACCGGCTTACACCACCCGCCGGCTCTCTGAAGAAAGGATACTGACCGTATTTTTCGTCATCGCGAATTAAACACATTATAACTACTGCGTGAGGAATTTGCAAGCCCCAAATTACGGTTTCTTCAGCGTTTCGGTTTTTATTGTTACTGTTCAGATCAGCCGATTGATGATAGAATAGAATCGTTATCAAAATATCAACAGGGAGATTTGTATCGATATGAGTATATTAACGGTAGAGAATTTAAGTCATGGATTTGGTGATCGTGCTGTTTTTGATCATGTGTCTTTCAGACTGCTGAAGGGCGAGCATGTGGGGCTCATCGGGGCCAATGGCGAGGGGAAATCCACGTTTATGAATCTGATCACCGGTCATCTGCAGCCGGATGAGGGGAAGATTGAGTGGGGAAAACATGTCCGGGTGGGCTATCTGGACCAGCACACGGTGCTTCATGCAGGCATGACGATTCGGGATGTGCTGCGGAGTGCATTTGCCTGGCTGTTTGAGCTGGAGGAGCAGATGAATGATATCTGCAACCGCATGGGAGAGGCGCAGCCGGAGAAACTGGAGAAGATGATGGAGGAACTGGGGACCATTCAGGAGATGCTGGATGCCCATGATTTTTATATTATCGATACGAAAGTGGATGAAGTGGCTCATGCGCTGGGGCTGACTGCCATCGGCCTTGACCGGGATGTGGAGGAACTGAGCGGAGGTCAGAGAACCAAGGTGCTGCTGGCAAAGCTTCTGCTGGAGAAGCCGGATATCCTCCTGCTGGACGAGCCCACCAACTATCTGGATGTGCAGCATATTGAATGGCTGAAACGGTATCTGCAGGAGTATGAAAATGCATTTATTCTGATTTCCCATGATATCCCTTTCCTCAACAGTGTGATCAATCTGATCTATCATATGGAAAATCAGAGACTTGACCGTTACCCGGGGGATTATGATAAATTCCAGGAGGTTTACGCCATGAAAAAAGCCCAGCTGCAGGCGGCCTATAATCGTCAGCAGCAGGAGATTGCCGATCTGAAGGATTTTGTGGCAAGGAACAAAGCAAGGGTTTCCACGAGAAATATGGCCATGTCCCGCCAGAAAAAGCTGGACAAGATGGAGAAAATCGAGCTGGCCCCTGAGCGGGTAAAGCCGGAATTTAATTTTAAAGAAGCACGGACACCGGGCCGTTATATTTTTGAGACGGACGGGCTGGTGATCGGTTATGACAGCCCGCTGTCCCGCCCTCTGAAGCTTTCCATGGAGCGGGGGCAGAAAATCGTACTGACCGGAGCCAACGGGATCGGAAAAACTACTCTTCTGAAAAGCATTCTGGGGCTGATACCGGCTGTATCCGGTTCTGTGGAGCTGGGAGACTATCTGGAGATCGGTTATTTTGAGCAGGAAATGGACACTTCCCGTACAGGCAGCTGCATCGATGAAATCTGGGGCGAATTCCCCGGATTTACTCAGTATGAGGTTCGGTCCGCTCTTGCCAAATGCGGCCTGACCACAAAACATATTGAAAGTCAGGTCCGCGTACTCAGCGGCGGTGAGCAGGCAAAAGTCCGCCTCTGCAAGCTCATCAACCGCCCTTCCAATGTACTGGTACTGGACGAACCTACCAACCATCTGGACGTGGATGCCAAGGAGGAACTGAAACGGGCACTGAAGGCATATAAAGGAAGTATCCTCATGGTATGCCATGAACCGGAATTTTATGAAGGGCTTGCCACGGATGTGTGGGACTGCTCAAAATGGTGTCTGAAAATCGTGTAGGACGTATTTCACCATAATTTAAACAGTGAAATCAGCTTGCAGAACAACTTGTACCGCGGTGTTTCCAGTTCGGCGGCAGCTTTTTTCAGCTCCCGGCGGATTTCGATCCCCTGAGGGCAGTGCTTTTCGCATTTGCCGCAGCTTACGCAATTGGAAGCACTGTGGGGCTGTTTGCGGAATGCCATGCACCGGAGATACTCTTTGCGGGCTGTGGACGGGTTGTCGGTATAGATTTCATTGTAGCAGCGGAAGGCGCCGGGGATGTCCACATGGTGGGGGCAGGGCATACAGTAGCCGCAGCCGGTGCAGCCTACCTTGATTTTTTTGCTGATTTCTTCTTTTGCCTGTGCAATCAGCTGTTTTTCTTTATCTGTCAGACAGCCAACTGGAGATCTGGAAGCGCAGGCGGTATTTTCATGGACCATTTTCATGGAATTCATACCGGACAGGACGACAGTGACCTCCGGTTGATCCCACAGCCAGCGAAATGCCGTTCCGGCGGGGGAACAGCCTGCTTCTGAGAAATGTTTTTTAGCCGGTTCGGGTAGTAGATTGACCAGCCGGCCGCCCCGCAGCGGTTCCATAATGATGACCGGAATTCCCTTTGATGAGGCGTATTGAAGCCCTTTTCTTCCGGCCTGACTGTGTTCGTCCATATAATTGTACTGAATCTGGCAGAAATCCCAGTCGTATGCATCGATCAGTTCCAGAAAATTGGCTGTATTGCCGTGGTAGGAAAATCCGATATTGCGGATCTGACCGTTTGCCAGCTTTTCCTGAATCCAGTCGTCGATGCCCATGGAGCAGAGCTTTTTCCAGGTGGGCAGGTCAGTGAGCATGTGCATCAGGTAGTAATCGACATGATCCGTCTTCAGGCGCTTCAGTTCCTCCTGAAAGCACCGCTCCATGCCGGCCTTCGATTTGATCAGGTAATGGGGGAGTTTGGTGGCAATATACACGTGGTCACGCAGATGATTGCGCTCCAGAATCGTTCCCAGTGCGGCTTCGCTGCCGTTGTATACATAAGCAGTATCAAAATAGTTGACACCTGCTTTTACAGCGGCCAGGATCTCTTTTTCTGTTTTTCTCAGATCGATCTGACCGTGTTTTTTGCTGAAACGAAGGCAGCCATAGCCCAGAATGGACAGCTGATTGCCTTTTTTGTCAGTTCGGTAAAGCATAATCTGTCAGTTCCTTTCATGCAGTGTTTCCACAGAAGTATAACATAAAATGATGCCGATTTGGTAGAAAAATCTGCCCGATTCCGGGCAGTTACCAAATTGATTATAATTATTAACTGCTTTTTTCAGGAAAAGTAATTCCAAGTTTATGAACTTTATAAAATGAAAAGAATTCGTTCACAAAATGTCCATATTTCTTCTGTATACTTTAAGGCAGATGAAGGAAATCACAGACCAGTTTCCTCATCAGTGCTGTGATGGGGACCACAGCATGACAATAAGTTTTCTTTCTTTTTTCATAGTGAATCTTCTCTGAAAAATGCAGCTGGATCCGACAGCTGCATTTTTTCAGTTGCCCTCCTTCCGGACAGATGATAAGATAGAATGAAGAATGAAGAGAGACGGGGGAGTTATATGGATAACGGCTGCGAATACTGCGCATATTACGCTTATGATGAAGAGGATGAGGAATATTATTGTGATGTATATATGGATGAGGACGATGCGGCAAAGCTTGCCCAGGGCCATTACCGTTCCTGCCCTTATTTTAAATCAGGCGACGAATATGCCGTAGTAAGAAAACAGATGTAAGGAATTTATAATTGTGGAAAAGATGGTGATCCGCCGGCAGAGCCTGGAGGAGATGAAAGAAATATACGATGGAATGCTGTCCGGACATTTTCCGGCTGATGAGATCAAACCGTTCTGGAAGATAAAAGATTCTTATGAGAAGGGTGAATACATGGGATACGGTCTTTACAGGCATGCAGAAGACCGTGAATGTCTGGCTTACGCCTGGATGTGCAGTATACGGGATGAAAACTGGATTCTGCTGGATTACTATGCAGTGACTGAAAAGCTGCGCGGCCGGGGGATGGGAAGCCGGTTCCTGAAGCATCTTTTTGAAGAATGCACCGAAGGCATTCCTGTTATTATTGAAGTGGAGGATCCTGACCGTCTTGAGAATATACCGGAAGACCGGCGGGAAGAAGAAAGGGAAAGAAGGCTGCGCCGGATTTCATTTTACCTGAGAAACGGAGTACAGGAAACACAACTGCGCGCCCGCGTATTTCAGGTTCCCTACAATATCATGATTTACAAACAGGACGCACAGAATCGTGTATCCATCGATCAGGAAAGCCTGAAAAGAGCTTATTATTATTTCTATTCTCATGTACAGGGGAATGTGGCCATCGGAGATGTGCACGAAATTGAGCATTACACCGGCAGGATTTTGCCGGTCGGAATCAGCTATGATAAAAAAACAAAAGAACATCGATGCGTAATTGAGAAGTATGAGAAAAACTGAAATATGCTCTTATGCTCTTTGCGGTTCGGAAAAAACGGTTGACACTGCAGATCGAATGAAGTATGATATACGCATATCCCGTGGGGTAATGAATAAGCATGTTTCTTTTTTCTGATATAGTTGTCTAAGCGAATCGATCCGGTCTGATGCCGGGTCGATTCGTTTTTGGTTAATGGAAAGGACGTAAATACATATGAGCGATCGGTTTCAGACCCGCATCAGGTTTCTGAATCTGGAACAGACAGCCGATTCAGGACAGTGTTTTCGATGGAAAAGGGGGGATGCGGATGATTCATGTACGTATGAGATTCCGGCGTTTCACAGAATACTGAGAGTCAGCCAGCAGGGTGAGAATTTTACATTTTACTGCAGTGAGAGGGAGTTTCGGGAGATCTGGTGGGATTATCTTGATCTGTCAGGCGATTATGAAGGGTATCTGAATTCAGTGGCGGAGGCCGACGATTTCCTGAAAGCAGCGGCAGATTATGGGAGCGGAATACGGATTCTGCGGCAGGAACCGTGGGAAGCTGCTGTATCGTTTCTAATCTCCCAGTGCAGCAATATACCGAGGATTAAGGGGTGTATTGAGAAACTGTGCCGGTATTTCGGAGATGACGGGATCTTTTTTCCCACAGCGGAGCGCCTGGCGGGGCTGGAGGGGGAAGAATTATCACTCTTCAGAAAAGGATGCAGTCTGGGATACCGGGATGAATATATCCTGAATCTGGCCCGAAAGGTGGCAGAAGGCAGTTTCAGTCTGGAAGAATGCGGAAAACTCCCCTATGATGAATGTATCGGACAGCTGCGGACGCTTCAGGGAGTAGGACCAAAGGTAGCAGACTGTATTGCACTGTTCGGATTCCATAAAATCGATGCATTTCCCATCGATGTCCATATGAAACAGATCCTTTACGAGCATTATTACAGCAGGGAACTGGAGAAGCTTCCCCGCGCAAAGCAGCTCAAAGCCATGGAAGAACGTTTCTCGCAGTATACAGGATACCGGGGAATCGTACAGCAGTGGATGTTCGCATATACGCTGGCGCAGAGGTAAGGATGTTACTATAGTTGGTCAGCCCGGACTCCGGCCGGAAAAAACTGTGAGGAAGAATGAAGTTCTGAAGTTTGTACATTTTTCTTTACAGTAGTGTTTACAGTTGAATTTACAGTGGAATAATAGTATACTGTTACCCGAAGCAACTGATAAAGATTTTTTGTGCAGAGGATTTGTACATAAGAAAGGAACAGTATAGTTATGAAAGAATTTCTTAAGAAGAAGGGCGTGAATATCAGTGTTAAGACCTATCTGATTGACGCTATGGGGGCGATGGCTTTCGGTTTGTTTGCGTCCCTGCTGATTGGTACTATTTTCGGAACACTGGGGGATAAGACCGGTGTGGAGGTTTTCAAGACGATTCAGGAGTATGCCGGGTCGGCGACAGGGCCTGCTCTGGGTGTGTCTATTGCCTATGCGCTGAATGCGCCGCAGCTGGTTCTTTTTTCGGCAGCTACTGTGGGTTTTGCAGGAAATACTCTGGGCGGACCGGTTGGAGCTCTGCTGGCGACGATTGTGGCTGCCGAGCTTGGTAAGATCGTTTCCAGGGAAACCAGAGTCGATATCCTTGTTACTCCGGCGGTTACGATTTTCTCAGGCACTCTGATTGCCATATTTGCAGGTCCCGGTGTATCCGGTTTCATGACGGCATTCGGCAATCTGGTCAAGGCCGCAACGGAGATGCAACCTTTCCTTATGGGTATTCTTGTATCAGCTCTGGTGGGCATTGCACTGACCCTTCCCATCAGCAGTGCGGCAATCTGTATTATGCTGTCTCTGGATGGAATCGCCGGCGGTGCGGCTACGGCAGGCTGCTGTGCACAGATGATCGGATTTGCTGTTATGAGTTTTCGTGAAAACGGATGGGGCGGTCTGCTGGCTCAGGGTCTGGGAACCTCCATGCTGCAGATCGGCAACATTGTTAAAAATCCCCGCATCTGGATTCCGCCGATTATTGCCTCCATGATCACAGGCCCCATCGCCACTGTTATTTTCAGGATGGAGAATATTGCAGCCGGAGCAGGTATGGGTACCTGCGGTCTGGTAGGACCTATTGGTGTCTATACAGCTATGACGGAAGGCGGTATCTCCATGTGGATCGGCATTGCACTGGTATGCTTTATCCTGCCGGGTGTAATCACTTTCGCTATCGGAGAAATTTTCCGCAGGATCGGATGGATCAAAGACGGTGATCTGAAGCTGGATGTATAATACATTCCGTATATAATTTCGGTTTACTTGAACCTCTTTTCCAAACGTAGTAAAATGAAGCCACGCTGCTGATTTTAACTGCGCCGGGAAAGGAGGTTTTTTGCGTATATGAAGAGACTTGTATTTCACGTAGATGTGAACAGTGCATTTTTAAGCTGGAGTTCGGTGGAGATTCTCAGGAAGAATCCGGAGGCGGAGGATCTGCGGCTGATTCCGTCGGCAGTGGGCGGGGATCCGAAGAAACGGACCGGCATTGTGCTGGCAAAATCGGTTCCTGCCAGAAAGTTCGGGGTGAAGACCGGGGAACCTCTGGCACAGGCGCTGCGCAAATGTCCCGGGCTTCAGGTGATTTCCCCGGATTTCAGGATTTATAACCGGTCTTCGGCTGCCATGATGGCGCTGCTGGCAGAGTATGCTCCGGTTGTGGAGAAATTCTCCATTGACGAAGCATTTCTGGATATGACCGGTACCGGGCTGCTTTATCCGGATCCGGTGGCCCTGGCTCATGAGATCAGGGAACGGATCCATCGGGAGCTGGGATTTACAGTGAACATAGGTATTTCGGAAAATAAGCTGCTTGCCAAGATGGCCAGTGATTTTGAGAAACCGGACAGGGTTCATACACTTTTTCCGGAAGAGATACCCGATAAGATGTGGAATCTGCCGGTGGGAGAGCTTCTGTACGTGGGTCATCATTCGGTGGAAAAACTGAAGCGGATGGATATACAGACTATCGGTCAGCTGGCACGGACGCCGGAACCGGTTCTGAAAAAGGTTTTCGGTATGAAGCAGGCTCACCAGATGCACAACTATGCCAACGGCATCGATGAAAGTCCGGTGGGAGAAGAGGAAGCGGTTAACAAAGGATACGGAAATTCCATTACCCTGCCCTGTGATCTGGTCCGGTCGGAGGAGGCCTGCCCTGTTCTGCTGGCGCTGGCGGACAGTGTGGGGAGCAGACTGAGGGCGGACAAAATGACAGCATCCAGCATCACGGTGACCATTAAAGACAATACATTTCATACGGTTTCCCATCAGGTTACGCTGGCCCAGAGCACCGATGTGACAGATGTGATCTATAAAAATGCCGTAAAGCTTTTCGATCAGCTGTGGGATCGGCAGTCGCCCATCCGTCTGCTGGGCGTTTCCGCGGGAAAAGCGGTTCAGGAGGAATACTATCAGTATACGCTGTTTGACGAACAGGCAAGACAGAAGGCACGGTCGCTGGATCAGATGGTGGACAGTATCAGAAACCGGTACGGAAGCGATGCGCTGAAGCGGGCATCTCTGCTGAACTCGAAGCAGACTGAGAGGATCGGGCGCAAGCATCGAAAAGAAGGGGAAGACACGGAGAGGGAGAACCATGAATAATATTAAGTATGCCATCTGGGATCTGGACGGGACGCTTCTTGATTCGCTGGATATGTGGCTGACGCTTGCCCGGAGGTATCTGACAGCGCTGGGAGTCGGGGAAATACCGGATGATCTGGAGGAAACCGTGGATGCCATGTCTCTGGAGGAATCAGCGGCTTATCTGAAAGAACAGTTCGGTCTTTCTCAGAGCCGGGAGGAGATCATGAATCAGTTTATGGCGCTGGTACGCCGTCTGTACCGGGAAGCGCTTCCTTTTTTTCCGCAGGGTGTCAGGCAGGTCCGGGAACTTTACAAAGAAGGCTGCCGCATGTGCATTCTGACAACAACTGAAAAGGAATGTGCTGTCGAAGCTCTGAAACGGGGAGGGATTGACCGGTGCTTTGAGCAGATTTATACCTGCAGTGACCTGGGAATGAATAAACGGGGGCCGGAGATTTATCGGGAGACCTGTAAACGGATGGGATTTGAACCGGAGAAGACCATGATCTACGAAGACGCGGACTATGCTCTGAAAGGCGCGGCAGAATCAGGCTGCATGGTCACGGATGCCAGATCATTCACATTTTTCCGAAATTAAAGAAAGTTTCCGAAAATTTTTCGAAATGTTCATAAATCATTCAAATATAGGTCACAGTATCATCACAAAAACAGGTTATCATATAACCATAAAGAAAAACGAAGAGCAACAGACAATTAACAATTAATAACAGATTAACGAACCGGTGAGAACCGGGGGATAAACAGGATTATAAGATTTTATTTTCGATAAATTTTTCATAACTTTCTCCTTTCAATAAACAGGGCAGCCAATGGCTGCCCTGTTTATTTGAGTCGGCTCCGGTTTTCCGGTATACGGCATAACCGCCTGCATCGGTTACCGGTGCCCACCGGATCTGTGCCGTGTTCGCTCTCTTTTCTGCGGTTTGATTTGACAAGGACAGGGCGTACAGGTAAAATAAGAGCAGATAATAAAAGTCCGGCAAGAATAATGGTCATGCCGGCAGAGAGCGCAAGGAGGGATTGTTTTGGGTCTGATCAGGAAAATCACACAGGAAACCAGTCATAGATTTTTGAATTTTTTTGTTATGGATGTGACACATAAAAACGGTCATGAGTCTCAGTATTTTATGGCTTCCCGGGCAAAGGGAACGGACAGCCTGAAGGCAGTTACTCACGAAAATCATCCGGACGGGGTGATTATTTACAGTGTTTACGGGCCGAAGAGGGATAAAGTGGTGCTGATTCGCCAGTATCGCTATCCGCTGAATGATTACGTATATGAATTTCCTGCCGGTCTTGTGGAACCCGGAGAAGATTTTAATGAGGCGGCTGTGCGTGAGATGAAAGAGGAGACCGGCCTGGATCTGAGTCCCGTAAAAGTATCAAAGATGTACAGTGAGCCCCGGTTTACAACGGTTGGAATGACCGATGAATCCTGTGCTACGGTTTACGGATACGTTGATGGTGAATGCAGTCTGAAGGGACTGGAGGAGTCGGAGGAGCTGGAAATCATACTGGCGGATAAGGAGGAGGTACGCCGGATCCTGAAGGAAGAGAAGGTTGCTATCATGTGTGCCTATATGATGATGCATTTCCTCCATTCAAAGGATGGTGAGCCGTTTGCATTTCTGGAGGAAGAGTAACTGCGGGGATGATGCCGATATGAACAGATGCGGGTATGTAAAGAGAGTGTATAAAGAGTGTAAATAAAATATAAATAAAATGTTTCGGATATTACCTGTATTTATAGAATGTGTAAAAAATACAGCAGCGGGCGGACATTGGATTGTCCGTCATTTCTTAATATGGTATACTGATTCGGACCTGCGTATGAACTGCAGAAAACGCCATGAAAGACAATGAATCATATTGGAAAGGAATTATCATGAAATACGATTATCTGATTGTGGGATCCGGTCTGTTCGGTTCCGTATTTGCATATGAGGCAAATAAAAGAGGGAAAAAATGTCTGGTGATTGACAGGAGAAGTCATATCGGCGGCAATATCTACACGGAGAAAATCGAAGATATCAACGTTCACAAATACGGTGCTCATATTTTCCATACCAGCGATAAAACGGTGTGGGAGTATATGAACCGGTTTGCGGAGTTTAACAATTATATCAATTCTCCGGTGGCGGTGTATAAAGATGAGCTGTACAACCTGCCTTTTAACATGAATACATTCAGCAAAATGTGGGGTATCCGTACACCTGCTCAGGCGAAGGAGATTATCGAAAAACAGATTGCCGATCTGCATATTACCGAGCCGAAGAATCTGGAGGAGCAGGCACTGTCGCTGGCCGGCCGTGATGTATACGAAAAGCTGGTCAAGGGCTATACGGAGAAACAGTGGGGACGCAGCTGCACCGAGCTTCCGGCATTTATCATCAAGCGTCTGCCGCTGCGATTTACGTATGATAATAACTATTTCAATGACCGGTATCAGGGAATTCCCATAGGAGGTTATACGGCTATTATCGAGAAAATGCTGGAGGGAATCGAAGTCAGGACAGATACGGATTATTTTGAATTCCGCAAAGCCAATCCTGATGCTGCTGAAAAAACGGTATTTACCGGCATGATCGATGAATATTTTGATTACTGCTACGGTCCTCTGCAGTATCGTTCTGTCCGCTTTGAGACGGAAGTGCTGGACTGCGATAATTATCAGGGCAACGCAGTGGTTAATTATACGGAAAGGGAGGTACCCTATACCCGCATTATTGAACATAAGCATTTTGAATTCGGAAAACAGCCGAAGACGGTGATTTCAAGAGAATACTCTTCTGAATGGAAACAGGGCATGGAGCCTTATTATCCCGTTAATAACGATGAAAATAATGCACTGTATGAAAAATACCGCCGGCTGGCTGAGCAGGAAGGCAATGTGATCTTCGGCGGCAGGCTGGGCCATTACAAATATTACGATATGGATAAGGTTGTGGCAGCGGCTCTGGAGTGTGTGAGGGAAGAATTCGGAGAATAATATGCTGTATCAGATTCAGAATGGAACCGTTTCGGCGGGAGGAGAGACCGTTCTTGCGCATTTTGATTTTGAAATCCGGGGCAGGGAAAAAATCGCCGTTGTGGGCAGAAACGGAGCGGGGAAAACCACGCTTCTGCGCCTTATTACAGGTGAGCTGGATCTGGACCGGGATGACAGGCGCCCTCAGCCCGGAATCCGTACTTCACGGAGTGTAACAATGGGACTTTTGTCCCAGCAGGTATTTTCCGGAGAGGGGGATGATGAAAGGACCGTGGAAGAGGAGCTTCTGCGGGCCTGTCCCTGCAGGGATACCTGGGACAGGGAACGGTTTCTGTACGAACAGGAGTATGACCGGCTCTTTACGGGATTCGGGTTTCAGAAGCAGGATAAGAAGAAAAAACTGTCGGAATTTTCCGGCGGACAGAGGACACGGATTGCTCTTATCCGTCTGATGCTGGAAAAGCCGGATATTCTTCTGCTGGATGAACCGACCAACCATCTGGATCAGGAGATGACGGAATGGCTGGAGCAGTGGATCGGTTCCTACGAAAAGGCGGTGGTGATGGTTTCTCACGACCGCTTTTTTCTCGATCAGACTGCGGAGGTTGTTTACGAAATCACAGGGAAAAAACTGGTTCGTTATGCGGGGAATTATTCCCGGTTTGTGGAACAGAAGCAGAAAAATCAGCAGCTGCTTCGAAAAGAATGGGAGCGGCAGCAGGCGGAGGCTGAACGGCTCAATGAGCTGATCAGAAAATTCCGCAGCAAGCCGAGAAAAGCGGCATTTGCCCGATCGAGGCAGAAGCTGCTGGAGCGCATGGACCGGATGGAGAAGCCTTCCGATGAGGCAATCAGGCCTTTCATGCAGGAGATTGTCCCGGAGGTAGCCAGCGCAAAATATGTACTGGAAGCGGAGCATCTGCAGATTGGATACGATCATGCGCTGCTGGAGCTGGGGATTCGTATCCGCCGGGGGCAGAAGATCGGAGTGATCGGCCCCAACGGTATCGGCAAAAGTACGTTCCTCAAAACAGCGGCAGGTATCCTGCCTCCGGTGAAAGGGAAATGTACGCAGGGACTTCGGGTGACCATGGAATATTTTGATCAGCAGACGGCATCGATTCAGGCGGACTGCAGCGTGAAGGAGCATTTTCACAGGATGTATCCGTCCATGACGGACAAAGAGGTACGGTCTGTGCTGGGGCGTTGGCTGTTTGGCGGGAAGGAAGCTGCAAAACAGGTTAATGATCTTTCTGGCGGCGAAAAGTCAAGACTGATGTTTGCGGAAATCTTTCAGAGCTGTCCCAATTTCATGATTCTGGATGAGCCTACCAATCACATGGATATTCAGGCCAGGGAAATGCTGGAATCGGCATTTCGTGCTTATCAGGGGACACTTCTTTTCGTGTCT
>JALFLM010000045.1 GCA_022774705.1 Lachnospiraceae bacterium
AAAAAGCAATTTCCATAATCATTTCATCCAGGGGCCGCGATTTGGTACAATTGGAAAGAATCATATTCAGAGCAGTTCTAAAAAACTTCGGAACTGCTCTTTTTTGAGGCTCTGAATCTGATACTTTCCTTAAGAATTATAGTTCATGAAAATGTTAATATCAATCGTTTTTATATTTACAGATTAAGTTTCCCGGTATTTCAATCATCCTGAGCTTTTGTCACAGGAAACGCAGGATAAGATCAAAGCGGCAATCAAAGAATTAAATTACCAGCAGGACAATCTGGCCCGTATTTTAGTAACCGGGGAATCGAATCTGGTAGGTGTCATTTTTCCCCATCTTCATTTAAGCTTTTATACGGAACTGCTTAATTTCCTACCGGATCAAAGGACTGATTCTCTTAAGCCACCTCCTTTCAGCCGAAGATATTGAAAAGCTCCCTGTTCCGGTTATTTCCATCGAGCGTGCCGGAGGTAATTTCAAGCAGATCAACAACGATAACTTTACAGGCGGAAAGCTTGCCGCCAAGCTTCTGATTCGCAATGGATGTAATGTTTTTATTCATATCAATAATGACTTCCGGGAAGACTGGCCTTCATTTAACTTCCATTGACCAGAATATTTCACTTATGGCACAGATTGCTATTCAGTCGCTGGAAAATTATATTCCTTACGAAAGTATGGTACCGGCTACATTAATTGAAAAAGAGACAACGAGTTAAATAAACAGGATTGATTTTCTTATATGCAGGGTACCGGCTCAGCTTGACAAAAAACAGGGATGAATTAATATAATCTCGAAAACTGCTAACTCGTAATCTACTAACTTATAATCTACTAACTTGTAATCTACAAGGTGTAAACTATTTGCAGCACAGCAGCAGGAGGCTTTCATGTTTTATTGTCGGGAAGAGGAATTGAATATTATGAATCGGCGCTATGAAAAGAGGCCGGTTTGAGTGTGTGGTCATATATGGAAGGCGGCGTGTGGGAAAAACAGCTCTGATCAATGAGTTTTGTAAAGACAAGCCTGTGATATTTTTTTCTGCGCTGAATGCTTCTTCGCGGGAGAATCTGGAAGCATTATCCAAAGCAATTTATATGTATAAAAATCCGGAGGGAACCGGAGAACCGGTCTACCGGAGTTATGCTGATGCATTGGAGGAAATTACGAAAATGGCAAAAGAGCAGCCTCTGGTGTTTGTCATTGATGAATATCCTTATCTGGCTAAGGCGGAGAAATCAATTTCCTCTCGTTTACAGCATATTATCGACCATGAGTGGCAGGAGAGCAGACTTTATTTTATTCTGTGCGGTTCATCCATGAGTTTTATGGAGTATCAGGTACTGGGCTATGAAAGTCCTCTTTATGGACGCCGCACTGCACAGCTTAAAATACAGGCTCTCAATTACCGGGAAATCACAGCATTTCATCCGGAACTGGAGACAGCAGAGCAGGCTTTACTGTACGGTGTTACAGGAGGAATTCCACATTATATCAACAAACTGGATGTGGAAGAAAATCTGGATGATGCGATTCTGGAAAATCTGTTCAATACATCCAGTTATCTGTTTGAGGAACCGGAAAATCTTCTGAAACAGGAATTGAGGGAACCTGCTGTGTACAATTCCATTATTGCTGCGATTGCCGACAATTTCTTCCGATTCTGGTATCGTTTTGTTCTGCGAAACATGTCGATAATTTCTTCTGGAAGAATGCGGCAGGTGTATGATCGGGCGGTAAAACAGCATTATTCCGATTACATGGGTCTGATTTTTGAAAAAATGTGTCAGGATTATCTCCTTTATTATGCACAGAATCTTCCCATACTTTTAGGAGAAATCGGGCAATGGTGGGGAACTGATTCGGTGACCAGGAAGGAAGTGCAGATCGATATTGTCGGGACCCCTGTAGAAGGGAAAGAATATCTGATTGGTTCCTGTAAATATAAAAATGAGAAAATTGGTGTGGATGAACTGGAACTTTTAAAAAGGTACGCTTCGGTATTTCATAAAGGGGAAAAATACTATTACTATATTTTCTCAAAGGGCGGATTTACACCGGCTTTGCAGGAACTGGGAAAGCAGGGGGAAGTTGTGCTGTTGACGCTGGAAGATATTTATGGAAAAAACAATTAACGTATAAGAGCAGCCGGGTAAAAAGAAGGAGCGACTTTCAATATCTTACCGAAGATATTTCCCTGTTTGAGATGCTCTTCACCCGGCGGCTTTGTGTATATAGTCTGTTTGAAATTTTCCGTTTGTTTTTCAGCCCCATCTTTACACTCTTTTCTGGCATCTTTCATCATGATATGAGAAAAAATACGGGGAGCAGTATATTATCGAAGAACTGCATCTTCGATAATATTAAATGATCAGGGCAGTTTGAATTCGTACCCCTGGCTGCGCGCCTGATCAATAAAGTCACCGAGAATTTCCGTGTTGGTTTCCGATACGGCATGAAGCAGATACAGTGCACCGGGATGGAGACGGTCAACCAGCTTCTGCAGTGCTGTCTGCGGATCAGGCTGTTTGTCAGGATCCCAGTCAGCGTAGGCGAAGCTCCAGAACATGGAATCATATCCCAGGGAACGGGTTACGGACAGAGAGCGTTCGCTGAAGATACCTGCCGGGTTGCGGAACAGAGTCATATCATAGTTATAGTGTTCCTTTACATAATCGTGAAGTCTGGTGATGTCGGCAATCTGATCCTCCACGGAAAGGGAAGGCATCCCTTTGGAGGGATGGGACCAGGAGTGATTTCCGATTACATGCCCTTCATTGATCATGCGGCGGATCAGATCGGGATTCTGCTCTGCATAGGGACCGGTTATGAAGAAGACAGCCTGGCAGTTTTTCTCTTTCAGCACATCGAGAATTCGGGAGGTGTAGCCGTTTTCATATCCTTCATCGAGAGTCAGCCAGATCACTTTATCATCGGTATCGGAGCCGATAAAATGTGCATCATAGGAGCCGTACTTTTTCTGATAGCTCAGAGAACCCTCCGGCTGATTTTTTGAGTTGAAATTGACTCCCTGTCCCCAGCCCTGGGACTCATTGCTGTATTTTGTCCAGTCCTCCTGCTCATGGGACGGGGGCTCTGTTTCAGAGCTGCTTTGGGAAGGCACTTCCGTATGCTGTGCGGGAGAAGAAGTTTCTTTTGTACTGCTTTGGGAAGGTGCTTCCGTATGCTGTGCGGGAGAAGAAGTTTCTTTTGTACTGCTTTGGGCAGGTGCTCCCGTATGCTGTGCGGGAGAAGAAGTTTCCTTTGCGCTGCTTTGGGAAGGTGCTTCCGTATGCTGTGCGGGAGAAGAAGTTTCCTTTGCGCCGCTCTCGGAAGAAGCTTCCGTATCCTGCGGAGAGGTGGATGCTTCTTCTGTACTGTTTTCGACAACCTGAGTCGGGGGTGATACGGCTTCTGTATTCTTTTTCGTGTTATCTCCGGGTGTACCGGTATTTTTTCCGCAGCCGGCAAACAGCAGAGAGCATGTCAGTGCTGCTGTAAGAAGGGCACAGAGTGAAGGTTTTAAAAAATGTTTCATAGATTCATTCCTTTCATAATATTATGATGATGGCGTCAAATGATAGGGTAAGCAAGCTTGAAATACATGATCTTTTACCCTTTGTATCATATTATGTATGCTGATTCATATTTTCATTTGTCTGCTGATAAATACTGTAAAAT
>JALFLM010000129.1 GCA_022774705.1 Lachnospiraceae bacterium
TTTTTTCACTATTAAGAATAACCTGTTCATCTTTAAAATTCAATCACATATAACATATTTTTTTGATGTTAGTTAGGCTTTTTCTAAAGTTAATGACATTGTTGTAAATCAAGGGTTTCTGACAGGGTGGGGTAGAAATGATGTGAAGCTCGGAAGAGCATTTCCATCAAATTAAAAGACTCAGACATAAATCATCGTGATGAATTTTCCATCAGATTGTTTTATGCCTGAGTTTTTTTGTTATGGTAACGAATATGTTTGTGTCAACTTTTTTGTCAGATACCTATCTGTGCAGAAAATGCTGCTTCTGGTAAAATCCGGATATCCGAAAACTCATCAATTGGATTGGATCACAGTTCTTATTTATTTTTATTCAGCATTATTTGGAAATCTCGGCTGGGAAAGTTGAGTTAAATATTCTTTGTAAAATGGAAATTTTCCGGAATCTGAGGTGCCCTACAATAATTAAAGGTGATACAGGATTTCGGGAGCGTAGAAAGCAGAGAAATCCGTTTGTATCATGGAGTCAAATTCATTTGACGCCTTCATCATTAAAGATATACTGTATTGATATGCTGAAGAAGGGAGAGATTGTCCATGAGAAAAAAGAATCATCCTGTTTGTTTTGTTTTAGTGGTTTGTCTTTTGATTTCTGCTTTGTATTACAAAGGGGCTTTTGATCCGGCTGCAGAAGATGAGACAGCTGAAAATTCAACAGAAAGTGTCGTATCTGCTGACGACGGTGCGATAAATACTGTTGCTGCAGATGGTAATGTCAAAAGTACTGGTACAGGTGCAGGACATGGTGCGGACGGTTTAAAAACTCAGGAAGAAACTGAGTCCGGTGAAGTGACTGAACACTCATCTGATAAGGAAACAGAACATGTACATACTGGTTTTAAGACCGTGAAAGAGTCGGAGATTCCTGCTACCTGTACTAAAAAAGGCAGCTATGAAGAGGTTGTATACTGCTCCTGTGGAGAGGAGATTTCGAGAGAGAAGAAAGAAACAAAAGCACTGGGGCATAACTACGTGGAGGGAATCTGCAAAAAATGTTCAGCAGAAGATCCTGACTATGTTAAAGTTTACAACTCTAAGGAGATCGTTGAGTCTCTGTGTGAAAATCTTGTAACAGATACCGGAACTTTTGAATCCTATCTGGGTAACGGAGAGACAATCAGCGTATTTGCAGAGGAACAGTCGGATGCATTTTCACTGCGTACGGCAGTATGGTATAACCTTTGGAATCACAATGTACAGTCTGTGACGTTTAACATCAGATCGCTTTCCGAAGATATTGATACTTTGTATTTTAAGGCAGGGGGTGAAACTGGAAGCAGTGGAACTATGATGGTTGAGATTTATCTCGACAGAATACCGGATGAAGAACCGGCTGATTACTCTGTTGCGATTGAATGTTCCACAGTACCTACTGATATTGCTGTAAAAATTCACGATGCTGCTTCCATGGCGATTCGTGTGACCAATCGCAGCGATAACGAAAACAGAATTGTGTTTTTTGATTTTTCATCTGTAGAACCGTCTTAAGGAGGCCGGATATGTTGAGAATTGATATTGAATCAAAGTCAAGGTATCAGAAACTAAAGGAAAGAGTTATCATCAAAGATATTCATCTGAAACTGGAACCGGGTACGAGTACACTGGTGCTGGGAACATCCGGTGCCGGTAAAAGTACGGTCATTTCATGTATAACAGGAAATACCAGATTTCGGGGGAAAGTGAAGCATGATAAAAAGTCCAGAATTGCGTATATAGCGCAGCATCCGGCTTTGAATATGGATGAGACAGTCTATGAAGCAGTTTATTATTCCGGAAAATATGATCATCCGGGAGTTTCCGGAAAGCATGTTCAGGATGAAACAGAAAGACTGATGGATATGCTGGGTTTGGAAAATATTCGTCATAATAAAATAAAAAATATCAGCGGAGGTCAGCTGAAGCGTACTGCAATTGCCTGCGAATTGATTAGAAAAACAGATATTCTGATTATGGATGAACCGGATTCCGGTCTTGATGCAGGGGTGGCATGGAGGCTTTCTGAACATATTTGTGACCTTACCCACAGGGAGAATAAGATTACACTTGTAATTTCACATAATACGACCAACATCAATCATTATGATAATTTGCTTGTTCTGGCAAAGGATTCTGATAATGCAGGAAGTGTATGTTTTTTTGGATCGCCGAAAGAAGCACTTTCCTGGTTTTCTGTATCGGAATATCATGAGATCCTGCTTAAGATCAATTCAGAAGAGGATGAAGGATACGGTCTTGGACCGTCTTACATCAATAAATATAAAAAAGAGAATTTTCGGATAATATAGTCTTTGAGAATAAAGAGAGGGGACAATAGAATGACACGTTTTATGAGATTATATAATGAGAGATGGAGCTGTACACGTCGCGGCCTGTTTTATAAAAATCTGATTTCAGCCGACCTTGTGTTTCTTGTCTGCTGCTACGCAATCCGGACGGATATGCTGACTACTTACGACGCAACAAAAGCTGGGCTTTTCTCTCTGCTTCTGGCGATGACCTGGAGCGGGCTTTTCAACAGTATTGGACTATACAGCGAGGAGTCAATCTATACGAATGATGATATGTCCAAATCACTGCCGCTTCACGTATATATTGAGGGAACCGTGTGGATCCAGCTTAAACTCTGCTTTTTGCAGACACTGGAATGCATCTGCATTTACTATTATTTCTTTGGGTTCAATCAGCAGAGCGTGGTATTTCCTTTGATTATTTTTGACTTTGGATTGACCTTTTTCCTGATTCTGTTCTCAGCGGACATGCTTGGGCTGGCTTTGGGAACATGTGTGAACTCTGTCAGCTCTGCGCTGTCGATTATACCTGTGGCTCTTGTTTTTCAGCTGCTTTTGTCAGGATGTCTTTTTGATCTGGACGGAATTATGAAATATGTATCCGTATTTACCACGGCCCGATACGGTTTCAGTGCTCTGGGCTCTATCGTAGATCTGAATGGAGAGGAGCTTCCGCTGCAGATTTCAGCTTATTATCCTGAAGTAATAAAACAGAGTAATGATCTTTTTGAATGCTCTGCCGCATATATTACTGATTGCTGGAAAAATCTGTTTCTGATTTCGGTTATCTGCCTGCTTCTGGCCGGATTGTCGCTGTACATAAAAATCAACCGCAAACACTGATTGGTGCATCGTTTTCGGAAATGCTGTATCGGGGATATTGTATTTGAGATATCAAGTCTGAAATGAGGTGTTGAATTTGAAAAAGAAACGTATCTTAATCATTACTGGTGCTTCTGTTTTACTGGTTGTAATTGCAGTTTTTATTTTTAGAATTTGTCCTTTATACCGTCTTTATGGAAAGCTGTCCGGAGCAGAATCTGTTCGATTTGAGGGAACTTATCATCTTGAGAACAATCAGGATGATTATTCAGGAGAAGCAACTGTTCTTTCTGCCTGCAGCAGTTCTCTGCTCGAACTTCTGCAGGATGGAAGAATTGAAGGGGAATATACAGGCGGTACGCTCCATTGCTTCATCTATCAGGAAGGTATGGATACGGCACTGCTGGAATTTTATCATGGCGAAAACAGTGATATTATAAATATTCGTCAGATGGTGGAATTCGGCATTGATTATCTGGATGCAGAAACGATGTTTCCTGTAAAGCAGCTATTCAGTATGATTGATACATCTGCAGAATGTTACGCAACGGAAGAACAATTTAAAGCGATTACAGGTTTATCTGTTTTACC
This sequence comes from Lachnospiraceae bacterium, assembly GCA_022774705.1. GTDB lineage: Bacteria > Bacillota > Clostridia > Lachnospirales > Lachnospiraceae > TWA4. The sequence goes on from JALFLM010000129.1 coordinate 3,762, forward strand.
TTCACTTGATGAATTGGAAGAGTCCGGCAATAGTTCTAAACTTTTTCTTACTATTTTGCTGAAAGCAGACCGGATTGCGGTCAGCGATGACAGCTGCTGTGTAGAAAGCTCGGATAATACAGTTATTCCTTTCGACTTTTCAGTTGAATTTACGATACCTGAGGAGAGATGCCCTATTGAGACGCCGGACTCCAGCATAGATGATGATCTGATTCCCGTATACCGGAAGATTTATGAGATGGTAGAGGGAGTTTTTGCGGAAGAATAGAGACAGTAAAAAATCCGTAACTGTCCAAAGCCAACCTCGACAACACGGTGTATTTTAAGGTGATTTTGAATGATTTTTTTGGTTGATTCTATATGACAGATAAAAGATTTGTGTTATACTTACAGTAAACTAAAGTGATAGAAAAATCAGAGCAGAATTTCCAAAGAAACTTTTTTTATTTGACCTTAACAAAAATAGTGAGAGTTTTATTTAAACGTGCATAGAAATATCAGGAGGTTTTTTCATGCTGAATAAATATCTTATGATTATGGAAGTGTCCCAGAAGCAGTCCTACATTTTCAATGAAAAGAAATTGAGGAATAACATACTTGCTTCCGACACGATTGCCTATGTAACGAGTTCGGAATTTTTTAAAAATAAATTTTCGGCTTATTACAATGAAAAAGACAATATGGTCTACTCCGGCGGTGGACATACTTATCTGATCTTTGATTCCGAGGAGAAGGCCAGAACCTTTGCCAAAAGGGTTTCTTCCTACGTAATCAAAGAGTTTGCCGGACTTGAACTGTTCATTAAAATTATGTCCTATCTGCCTGATGAAAAGGCGGATGAAGCAGAAAAGAAAGAATTCGAGGAAAAGGGTCCTGTTGCAAGAATCGTCAGGCTGACCAATGAGCTGGAGAAGAAGAAAGGCAGACGGGAAGCTTCATTTTATCAGACAACTTTTGGAATTGAGAATTCCGGTCGCAGACGTTCTGTCAGCGATGGAGATAACGATGGCAATATGGAAAAGATGACAAAGACTGTCAGGGAGGAGATTGCAGATGCATCGAAAGGTACTGCAGAGAAACGCAGGGAGGGCTTTGCTCCTGTGAATGTTGATAAACTTCCTGAGGGTTATTCAGAGGCTCGTCAGTTCAGTGATCTGGTTGGTGGAGATGGTAAAAAGAGTTTTATTGCGGTTGTTCACATCGATGGAAACCAGATGGGAAACCGTGTGACGGCTTTGTCGGATTATATTAAAAAGGATACTTTGAAAATCAAAGACAATTATGAAGGGCTTTCAAGGGAGCGTCAGGAGTTTGAAATCTGGAGAGAATACAGCCGCGTGTTCAGTGAAAGCATTGACTACGATTTCAAGAAAGCGCTGGAACTGGTTTATGAGGATGTGAAAGCGAGTCTGGAAGATAAAAACGGCATAGGCAAAGAATTCTTCAAGGAAGGTGATTCCAAGAAATACTTCCCTCTTCGCAGGATTATTTCAGCAGGTGATGATATCTGTTTCATCACTGACGGGCGAATTGGTCTGGAGTGTGCAGTTCGTTTCCTTGAACATCTGGAAAAACAGCACAATGCAGTGGATGGTCAGAACTATCATGCATGTGCCGGCGTGGCAATCGTTCATCAGAAATATCCTTTCTATCGGGCATATGATATGGCAGAACAGCTTTGTGCAAATGCAAAGAAGGCCATGATGCAGAAGAGAAATGAATATATGGAAAAGGAAGCAAAAACAGCAGGAGGAAAAGGCAGCATTCCGGCAGGCGGCTTAAGTGCAATCGACTGGCACATCGAGTATGGCGAGATGGTCGGAGATCTTGATGACATCCGTGAAAGAATGACTACGATTGAAGATGAGAAAAAAAGTATGTTTGCCCGTCCTTATCAGATTTCCGATGCGGCACAGGTTTATCAGCTGAAAGCTGCTGAAGAGGGTACAGAGTACGGCTATTATGATTTCAGGCGCCTGATTCTCAATCTGTTAAGCTCTTCTGACAAATCTGACCGCAGCGATGCGGCTCAGAAGAAACCTTATATTGCGGAGTTTAAAAAGAATCCTGAGAACCTTAAGCTTGGTGTTGCAAGAAACAAGCAGAAGTCAATGCGTAATGCAATCAGGGACGGAGAGACTGCGTATAGTCATTTTATCAAAATGAATCGTGTATCAGATACCCTGACAGAATTCACATATAACAACATGGGTTATGTGTTTGATGCATTAGAAGCCAGCGATCTCTTTTTACCTCTTAGAAAGGTGTGATTACATATGAAAGTACGTATGGAATTGATTTCAGATACGATTTTCGGTTCCGGCATCAGCGTTCCCGGGGCGGAAGATATTGGAGTTTTATTTGATAGAAACGGGTTCCCTTATCTGAAGGGATCTACCTTGAGAGGGATCCTGAGAGAAGAAGCGGAAAATTACGCGGCATGGACCGGGAAAGGCCGGGAATGGCTGGAAAGCAGATTCGGCAGGAGCGGCATTCATCCCGGTTCCGGTGCAAACTGTGTAACAGTGACGGACTTTGAACTTCCCTATGAGATCAGAAGCCTTGTCATGAAAGAAAATGTCCGCTGTGAAGACATCTTCACTTCAGAAAGAACTTTTACAAAGCTTGAAAACGGTATGGTGGAGGATGGTTCTCTTCGTACTGCAAGATGCATCAACAAGGGATTTGTTTTCTACGGTGAAGTCCTCTGCAATGAGGAAGATGAAAAGGAAATCAAAGAGATTCTTTCTTTTGTCCACTGGATCGGCACCATGAGAACAAGGGGCTTCGGCGAAGTTGCTCTCAGCGTGGTTGAAGCAAAGGAGGAAAATTGTTGATATGAAAATCTTAAAAAGTACATTTGTTAACAACGAGCCCTTAAGTATTACAGATCTTTATAACAGTAAATCTGACGAAGCAGCAGTTGTGGACTATATTACGGGTTCTGCCATTCGTGGTGCGGTTATGAATCGACTGGCCGATCAGGGTGTTCTGGCAGGAGATGTGAAGAAAGCAATGTTTGACGGAAGAGTCTGTTTTGGCAACGCTTATCCCATGCTGGTTGACGACAGCTGCGATAAGTATGAAACAATCCCCACTCCCAGAGGCTTCTATGAGAACAGAGACCAGTCAGGTGCAATCAGACATGCCTTTGCACAGAACAGGGATCCTCAGATGAAGCGTGCAAAGGTGGGTTCATTTGCGTCACTTGCGTTGGAAGGAGAACATAAATTACTGTATACAACGCCTCTGGAAGGTGAAATTTTCAAGACCCGTCTTGCAAGAAACAATACTGACAAAAGCAGAGATAAAGAAGGCGCAAAACAGGCATTATTCAGAGGCTCTTATCTTGAGAAAAATCAGACCTTCTGCGGCAGAATATTCTTTTCTGATGCCTGCTCAGATGAAATCTGCAAGCTGATTGAGACGGAACTGAATCATCCCGGCTTACAGCTTGGCGGGATGCGCAGTGCAGGTCATGGAGGTGTAACCGTAATTGCTGAATGGGATGCCCCGGCAGATACAAAGCATCTTGATAAGATTCTTGCACAGAAAAAATCAGAAGACGGATTTTTTTACATGGATATGATCTGTCTCTCAAATATGTGTATGGTAAATCAGTATGGTGAACCCTGCGGTATGAATGAAAGCGAGATCGCCGAAAAGCTTCATTTGACGGAGTATGGATTGGAATGTGTGGATTATGCGACTTCGGTGACACATTACTGCTCTTTCAACAGGATGGCAGGCGGACGGAGCCCTGAACTTCCCGTCTTTGAAGGCGGCAGCATGTTCCGCTTCCGTACAAAAGAACTTCCGACAAAGGAAGACCTTGCCGCTGTTGAAGCCAATGGTCTTGGTCTTATGGTAAATGAAGGCTTTGGCCGTGTACAATTTTCCATCGGAATTGAAGAATTTACTGAAAAGTGCAAGTGTGCTCCTTCTGTTCTGACAGAGGGAATTTCTGATCAGCTTCAGAAGATCGATCAGTATAATGCAGACGTGGAACAGATGACAGTTACCTGTGCAAAATCGATTCTCCGCATGAAGATGGAGGATGGCATTACGGAGTATATTATTCATAAAGGGGAAAATCTTCAGAAATCCAGAGAGACAAACAGTCAGCGCGGGATGATTACCATGCTTTGCAAAAATTACAGATATGAACCTGAAATTGCTCTGGAAAAGTTTGAAGAGTATATTGCACATGCAGAACAGAAAGATGCACAGACCAGAGTTTACCGCGTCCGAACCCGCTCCAGAAGTGCTCTGTTTAACGAAGTAAGAGACATTCTGACGAGTCCTCTGTTTGATCTGATCAGCTTAAAGAGTGACACCATCTGCGGCCTTAAGATCAGGGAACTGATCACGGAGGAAGACGAAATGAGATATAAGCTGGATCTGATTTCTGAACTTATGAGTTATATTAATCGTGCAGGAAAGGAGTAAAGGTATGCCGGATACAATGAGAAGTGTTTTTCAGCTTGTTAATGTATATAACATAAATGCAGTTTGCCGGACTCCTCTGCATGTGGGAAGTGCAAATGGAGAAAATGGCGAGATTCTGATTCACCCGGTTTCAGGAGAGCCTTTTATTCAGGCTTCCGGAATCGCCGGTGCTTTCAGAGATTATACAGCTTCATTTATCAGCGCTGATGCAGCCAGTGAATGGTTTGGTGATAAGGATAGAACGGATGGCAGAAGCAGAATCGTTTTCACGGACGGTGTGTTCAATAAAGGAAATTTCAAGATGGAACTGCGTACCCGTGTCAGTATCGATCCGAAAACCGGAACTACAGCAGCTGCAGACGGGAAATCAGGGCAGCTTCTGCAGACAGAATATATTACAGCAGGCTCTGAAGTGTTTTTTAAAATATATGAATACTGTAAGAGCAAGGATGAAATGACCGTTTTGAAAAAGTGCCTGAAAGCGCTTGATAACGGCAGTATTTTACTGGGCGGACAGCTGAGTAACGGCTGTGGGCAGTTCAAGCTCAGGAAAGTGGATCTGATCACCTGTGATATGACCACCGAAGATGGCCGAAAGAACTGGGGAAACCTTGCAGCTGCAAAATCCATGGATATCTGTGAGGATATCAGAAAAGTGGAGATCGAGAATGAAAGCAGTCTGGAATTTACCATGGATGTTGTGTTTGACGAGGCGATTCTCGTCAAGGGCGACCAGGTCAATCAGAGCGTGATCGAAAAGACCACAGGCATCCGTTTTAAGGAAGGGGAAAGACTTCCCGATAAGATGCAGCTGATGGATGGTATGAACCGTTTTATTATACCCGGCAGCAGTACAAAGGGCGTGTTCCGTAATCATATGGAGAAAATCATGAAATACTGCGGACTGGATGCTGTATCGGAGAGAGGAGAAAAATCCTTAGGGGATAAGATATTTGAAGATCGTTCCCATCTGTTCTTCTATGATTCTTTTATTGGCGGAGGCATGAATCTTCAGGTCAGAACCAGGATCGATAAGTTTACCGGTTCTGTAATGGACAAGGCACTTTTCAAGGAAGCAGTCAATGGCGGCAGTAATGCAGAATCCACCATTAAGATCAGACTTTACAAGAAGAATCTTTCAGAAGTGGAAATTCAAAAGATTACTGCATTGTTATTTATGACCATGAGAGATTGTGCCATCGGCATTGTCAGCCTTGGCAGCGGCTATAACGTGGGCAGAGGCTTTATGACTGTGAATTCCATGTCACTCAGTGATGGAGAAAAGAAACTGGCAGAGCTTCAGATTAAGAAGAATGCAGACAACAATACTTATGAATGCAAAGGAACAGGCATGGATTATATTACATCATGTCTGAATGCCTTAAAGCAGGGGGAGGTTTCATGAAGCTTTCAGAAAATGTAGAATTTAACAGAAGCTCTCTTCTGATAGATGAGTTTCGGGAAAAACTTCCTGAAATTCTGAAGTATCGTTATATGATCGTTTACGGCATGAGCCGCAGAATTGTGGCATCAACTGAGGCAGTGATGTCTTCCTTCAGTGATTGGGATGAGATTGCGGAATTCCGCTGCTTCGATGAAGATGGCGAAATTCATGGTGTGCTGCGTGGAGAAGAGATGACACTTTATACAGTGACAGATCATAATATTTCCCCCGAAGAGGATGAGATTATTATTGAGCAGGAATATACCTTTGGCGGTGCCGAAGCTGCTTTCGGTAAAAAGGAAGCTGTTGATGGGGAAGAAGATGGACTGGGAAATCCCGGTAAGCTGATTCTCCGCAGATACCTTGAGTTTGATGAAGACGGACAGGGACACATCGTACTTAGCCGTTGTTTCGGTTTTACTAATTAACAGGAGGTTGAGTTATGGCATATGTAGGAGCACCTTATAATTTCAGTTCACTTCCTGAAAAGACAATTGAACGTAAAAAAGAAGAGATTCCCGCACTGGACCGGTTTGAAGCAGGTCTCAAGTCCGGTGAAATCCATTATACCATTACCACAATGACAGATACCATGATCGGCGACCATACCGGTCAGAATTTCTATAAGAATATTGATGGAAAGTATGCGGTGAAAGCCAGCACTGCAAGAGGTCTGGTAAGAAGCAATATGCAGATTCTCAGTCTCAGCAGTATTTACGATGATATCAGCGGCGACTTCAGTATGATGTACCGTAAAGTTGGCTCTGCAGCATCGGAATTGAAGAGCACCTATGAAACAATCCTCGGTGTCGGCACTTACCGTGCAACTAAAGAAGAAGGCGGCGGTACTGTTTCAATCCGCAAAAATGTAAAGGCCGGTTTCCTTTATCATGACAAGGATGGGAAGTATTTTATATATCCTTCCAGCGGAAAGCAGCTTGACAAGACAAATAAAGGGGAACAGAATTATTATATTCTTCGTGAAAACCAGATTATCGGCGCGCTTCAGAGACCGAAGGATAAGTACAGATATCAGTATCTTACCACATCGGGCATGAATGTTCTCATGTATAATCATAAAGGCGATTATCCCTTCAGAAGACGCGGGGATGTAGACAGAAACGCATTTAATCCGCATTTTCGCCCTTCTGCAAAGCCGGTTGACTTCCATGTTGGCATGCATGAAAAGATTGACGAAGTTGCTGCTCCCGATACAAAAACCGGTGACGGCTGGTATCATGGATACATCGTGAGTTCAGGTTACATGAACAAGAAAAAAGCCCACTATATTGTGGAAGGTGATTCGTCATTAATCGGCAATGAGAAAAATGGAATTCCGGTTCCTGCCGAGTCCATCAGAGCATATGAAGCCGATTATGAAGCAAGAAAGAATCTCTTTGGCACTACGCAGAGTATGCGCGGGCTCAGCTATGAGGAAAAGGACAGTGTAAAAGCTGCCAGCAGAGCATTTTACAAGATTCCGGCAAAAGGGGAATTCAAGCCTGTGTTTTACATTGAGGAACATGTGAATGGCCATATGTACTTTGGTTTCACACCCAACCTCAGACTCTATTACAATCATACCATTGAAGAAGGTGTTTCTGAGGCACATAAGACGACCATTAACGATTATACCAGGACAATTCTCGGTTACAGCCTTGATCCGGCCAGTGCAAAGGGACGTGAAACAGGATCAAGAAAAGGACGTGTTTCTTTCAGTGATGCCGTGATCGTTAACGATGCAGAAACGGGCAGCCCTCAGAATCTTGTTTTGGGCGGACCCAAGCCCACCAGTTATTACGATTACCTTGAGCAGGAGAAGAACCGCGTTGTAACCTATAATGATGAAGGAATCAGAATCAGAGGCTACAAGCAGTACTGGCTTCATCAGGAGGCGAAGGATGCCTCTGTGGATGTATTGAGGAACGCGAAGGTGGCAGCTCCGTTTATTCCTTTGAAAGCCGGTGCAAAGTTTAAAGGCATAATCAGATTCAACAACCTTTCTGATGATGAACTTGGCCTTCTGTTATGGTCCATCCGTCTGGAAAAGAACTGCGAACACAACATTGGGAAAGCGAAGGCTTATGGTTATGGCCGGGTGAAAATTGATATTGATAATCTCAGACTTTTCGACCTTGAAAAATTATATGGATTCGATGTTCTTGACTTCAATCCTTATGATGATTACTCCATGGACAAGGTGGATGAATTCATTCAGATTTACAAGGATAAGGTAAGCAAAATCCTTAAAAGCGACATTATGGAGGTACGTTCCATTGCTGAATTTCTGTTGATGAAGGATGCCGGCAGCTTTGTTCCTGAAGATGATATCCGCTATATGGATCTTGCACACGACTACCGTGATCGTGAGAATGAGAAGAATATTTCAAAACGCGGACTCCCTCATCCTGACGACGTGAAGAAGAATGTTCCGGATTATCTGCAGCCTGCTTTTAAGGCGGTCACTTACAGACCCGCAACCAGAGCGGTGAAAGTAAATCCTGTAAAAAATAACGGTTCTTCTTCACCGTCTCAGAAATCTGTCTCGCCGTCTAAGAAAGTTGTTCCACCGTCTCGGAAAGCTGCTTCACAACCTCAGAAAGCTGCTTCCCCCGCGCTTGGTGAAGGTGCAGTGGTTGAAGGAATCGTAAATGGATATCTTTTCAAGGAAAATAAAAAGCATGGTGTATTCCTTACATTGCCCGGTCTTAAAAAAGGTCTTCTCCATGAGAACAATGCTTCCAGGAGGCCGGATGAATACACGGGAAGAGAAAAAGTTAAGGTAAAAATCATTGAGTACGGGGAAAATGGTAAAAGAATTGGATTGACTGATAAAGATGTGGAGTAGTTTATTAAAGTACTTCTAACAGACTAACAGAATTTCAGGGAAACTTCCTTTCTAAAAAAGGCAGGAAGTTTCCCTGAAAGTTCATTTGAAACAGTATTTTCGAGGTTGACTCTGAACAGTTACACAATTATAATAAATGAAACAACAGAAAAGTTGGGCGAATCAGGGAAATCGGGGAGAAGATAAAATTCAATTAAAAATTGAAAAATCGGCTAAAATCATTGAAAAACATGATTATTTTTGCCAAGACATAAAAACACCTCGAAAAAGGCTATTTATCAGAATATTCTGAAAAATACCTGCAAAACAGGCCTCAAAAAGCCTTGTAAATCAAGGGTTTCTGACAGGTCGGGGGTAGAAATGAAGTGGGGCTCGGAAGAGCATTGATACATGGTCTTCTCAAAATCGAACAATTTATTATTATACTGTAGAAATGAAGTGGAGCTCGGAAGAGCATTGACACAGTTTTTCCGTTTCTCTTTTTTACGGACAACAACCGGTAGAAATGACGTGAAGCTCGGAAGAACATTGATACCCTTTAACAAAAGACTTTTTATCGATAATTTCCAGGTAGCAATGGCGTAAAGCCCATAAAAACATAGACACATTTCTGATTGTCTGTGAGAAGTTTGCTGCAATATCACCGCATAAGTGAAGTAAATTTATAAGCGAATTAAACACATTCCAGTTCTGCAGAATGAACTGCTGCGATTCTACAGCAATGCGATCCGCCCGCTTCAGGGCACTGAAAAGAGGTTAATCATGTACATCGACAATTACGAACAATACTTAGATATCCCCTATGTTAAATTACATTTTACAGCCTGTGTTGCGGAGGATTGTTATCTTCCGAGGAATAAGGCTTCTGCGCTGCGGGGCGGCGTGGGTCAGATGATGATTCTGCAGAACTGTATTCTGGCGTCGGCTTTGCGGACCGATGAGGATTGCCGTGAATGCAGCTGCCGGGAGGAGTGTCTGGTGCAGCGTTTTCTGTATACGCCGGTGTCGGTGCAGCCGGCGTTTTCGGCGGAGAAGCTGAGTATGGGATATCTTTTTGAGTGCGAGAATTATTATGAAGATTTCGCTGAGGGAGATACGTTTGATTTTCAGGTGATCCTTTTCGGGAAGAGCAGAGTTTATCTGAATCTGCTGCTGCAGGCGGTGTGGGCGCTGGGGCAGCAGGGTCTGGGGAAGGAGAAAGGGCGGTTTTCCATCGTCAGGATTCTGAATTCCAGGAAAGAGGATATTCTCTGTGATGGTTACGGCGGAGTGCAGATTCGGAAGGACCGATATTATCCTGAGACATTTGCCGGTTATGCGCAGTTTCGGATGCGGCAGCTTCAGAAAAATGGTTACCGCGGGGCGCTGAAGTTTCAGACCGAGACGGATATCCGTTTCCGGAAGCAGCGGATGGAAGAATTTGATATGCAGGCAATTGTGGAGAATCTGGCCAGACGTGCGTACCTGTTCAACTGCTTTGAAGGGACAGAGATGGATCTGGACATTTTCATGGAGGAAATGATTTCTGATCTGCCGCGAATCTGTTATCAGGATGTGAATCGGATTCAGGTGAAACGTTTTTCCAGCAGACAGATGAGCAGCATGAAGCTGGGTGGAATCAAGGGAGAGGTACAGCTGGACCGGATCCCGCCTCAGCTGCTTCCCTGGCTGCTGGCCGGGGAAGTGATGCATATCGGGAAAAATACCAGCTTCGGATTCGGACGTTACCGGGTATTCTGATACCGCTGTTTTAAAATTCCGTTTCCTCCGCAATCCGCAGGAATTCCTGCATGCTGCGGGTCAGGTAGCGGCTTGATTTGTAGAAGATGCTGACATCGCGGCTGGTGAATTCCGGGTCCAGGCGGTAGTAGATCAGGCTGTCGTCCGGTTTCATATGCAGGATGACCCAGTCACTGATAAAAGTCAGCCCCACGCCGTAGCAGGCCAGACTGTAGGAGGTCATCTGCTGATCCAGTTTCAGTATGATATGGGGTGTGAAGCCATAGTAGCTGCACAGTTTTTCTGCCCGCTGCCGGGTGTCGTTGCCGGTGCGGAGAAACAGAAACGGCTCGTGTTTGAAATGATCCAGGGGGACGATGGGAAAGTCCTCCTGTTTGTGTTTCTGGGCCCGGATGTCCTGAGCAGTCAGCTGGTAATCCTTCAGCTGATCGTTGATTTTGCAGCTTCTGGGGACGGCCAGCAGCAGCAGTTCCTTAAACAGCGGTACGCGGGAAAAATGTTCCGGCGGGAAGATGCGGTTGTCCACCGCCAGATCGAGGATTCCGTCGGACAGCTGCTTTTCCAGCTGGTAACTGCCGCCTTCGATCAGGCGAAGGGAAACACCGGGGTACAGCCGGGTAAATGCGGAGATAACCGGCGGCAGGGTGTGGCTCAGCGAGTTGCTGCTGCCTCCCACGGACAGCTGACCGGTAATCAGTTCTTCCAGCTGAAACACATGGGACTGGAATTCATTTTCAATGTCCATGATTTTTTCCACTGATTTAATGTACTCCACGCCGTATTCGGTCAGGCCGATGGGGGTGGTACTGCGGTCAAAAATCTCCACGCCGATCCGCTTTTCAATTTTGCGGATCGTGGAGCTTAATGAGGACTGACTGATAAAAAGATTCTCAGCCGCTTTGGAAAAACTTTTTGTTTTATACACTTCATAGATATAACCATATCCATTAAATAATTTATCGTTCATTGCTCTATCCTGCGATTTTATTATTATGCAGCTGCCGGAGCCGGACAGTGAGTCAGACGGTGAGTCAGACAGTAAGTCAGACGGTGAGTCAGGCAGTAAGTCGGACAGCAAGTCAGGCAGTAAGTCAGACAGTATGTTAGGAAGGCTCCATTGGGCTGCACTCTTACTATAGCATCAGTCACAAAAAATCTCAATGCCCAGTGGGTACATGACGCAGCTCTGTAAAGTAAAACCTTGTTTTTCTGCAGGCAAATCCTTTTGATTCCAAAATCAAAAAACGTATATTTTACCTTGACAAACATAAAATAAAGTATTAGAATTACGACACGTAGTAATTAATACTACATGATGCAATTAACAGAACTTAAATCATGATACAATAGCTTTATTAATGATTTTTTCACTATATTTTTCAGGGAGGGGTTATTATGCGTAATACTGTGGTTCAGACGTCCTCTGTGAAGACGGCTTATTTTTTCCGGGCGAAGGATCCGGGGAGTGCATTGACTCATTTTATCGGTTTTGTTATGGCTTTGTTTGCTACATTTCCGCTGCTGATCCAGGCTTCTATGGCCCATGTGGGTGTTGGGGGGATGGTCAGCCTCAGTGTTTTTATGCTGTCCATGCTGATGCTGTATGCGGCAAGTACGATTTATCATTCTTTCAATCTGTCCGGTAATGGCAATATGATTCTGAAAAGGATTGATCATATGATGATTTTTGTGCTGATTGCAGGTACGTATACGCCGGTGTGCGTGATGATGCTGAATAACCGGACCGGCTGGATGATGCTGGCGGCTGTATGGATCGTAGCTGCGGCCGGTATGATTCTGAAAGCCTGCTGGGTAACCTGTCCGAAATGGTTTTCTTCTATTATATATATCGCTATGGGATGGCTCTGTATCCTGGCTATGCCCCAGATCATTGCGGCCCTGAGCCCCAGGCAGTTTATCTGGCTGCTCACAGGCGGCATTATGTACACGGTAGGTGGTGTTATTTACGCCCTGAAGCTGTCTGTATTCAATGAACTGCACCGGAATTTCGGCTCCCATGAGATATTTCACCTTTTCGTCATGGCAGGCAGTTTCTGCCACTACATCTGCGTATATCTTTATCTGGTATGATACAGTCGCTTTGAGCAGTAACTATTTATTTGAAAAAAGCAGGCATTCGTCGCACTTTCTGTGCAAATCTGCCTGGCTCTGAACAGAAACAAAAAACGAAGACTTTAAAAAATATATTGAAAAACGTCTCGTGATAATGTTACAATGTCCGTGTAAGGAAATCCCCCTGTCGGCAGGACAGGGGTGTTGAAAGAGAGGCGTTTTATATGAGCAGAGCAGGACATAATCGATTATTGCTTTTTGGCCTGTGTATTTGCCTGGGAGTTTTTATGGCCGGCTGTTCCGGTCAGAGTGTTGAGAAGAACAGTGATTCTGAGAAAGTGGAGTACCAGGCTGAGGATGAGGCTTCAGATACCGGTTCGGAGGATACGGACGGCACCGTGCAGAAGGATGCGGATAGCACTGTGCAGAAGGATGCGGGGAAGGTAATGACTGAAAGCAGCACAGAGCCTGCGGATAAAGAAGAACTCACACCGGAGGATGTTACGGTTTATAATTATGCATCCATGGATAATGTGCTGGCGGCCATGGTTATGGCCATGCAGAAAAGTGATACCAGCCGTTATTACAGAGACGGATCGGGTAATGACCTGGCAGTGAATTATCTGTATTCCTATGTGAATCTGTTTGACCATGACACATTTAAAAATGTCAGCATGAAAGGTAAGACCCACGATTCCTATGTGAAGCTGAAGCCGGATTACCTGAATGAACTGCTGACCTATGCATTTGGAGATACCATTACTTCCCGGAATCTGAAGGCCGACGGAGATCTGATCATGAAGAAGGGCAGCGATTATTATGCGGCTCTGGATAAGGTTCAGCCGGTTGTGGTGGATTACGCAGGATTTGAGAATGAAGATTTTACGGAATCAACGGTATTTTCCTTTGATTATGAGATGTATCTGGACAATGGAGGTACAGAAGACGGAATCATGCAGGTGAGATTCCAGGAGTCGGATCAGGTGGAATCCGGTATTATTCTGAAGGTTGTTGCGCTGACCAGATATTAGGAAAGATTTAAATGAGTAACGGGGACTGCGTTTTATATAATGCAGTCCCCGTTTTTCTGGAGCGGCCGGTGAGTGCGCATCGGACGGGAAAACAGACTTAAACATACTGTATCGTCAGGAAAGGAGAATGTAAAATGAATATCTGTATTTACGGCGCATCCAGTGATGCGATTGATGAATCCTATAAGAAAGCGGCCTGTGAACTGGGCAGACAGCTGGGTGAGGCATCTGTGGGTATGGTTTTTGGAGGCGGAGCGACGGGTCTGATGGGAGCTGCAGCCAGGGGGCTGCGCGGCGCGGGAAAGGATCGGCTTCTCATCGGAGTCGCTCCCCGTTTTTTCGATAAACCGGGAGTTATTTATGAAGACTGCAGCGAAATGATCTGGACGGATACGATGCGGGAACGGAAGCAGAAGATGGAGGATCTGTCCGATGGATTTGTGGTTCTGCCCGGTGGTATCGGTACATTTGAGAAATTTTTCGAGATTCTGACCCTGCGGGAGCTTAACCGCCACAATAAACCAATCATTCTTTACAATGTGAATGGATATTATGATCGGATAAGGGAGCTTCTGCAGCATGCAGCAGAGGAAGGATTTATGACAGAGGAGCAGACCCGGCTCTGCAGCTTTGCGGACAGCGCGGAGGAGATCATCCGGGAACTGCGCGGGGCAGGAATCGGCTGAACAGGAATCGGCTGAACAGGACTGGATATTCCTGTCATATTTTACAATCATAAACTTCAGGTAATCGTTTTTTAACAAAAAATTAAAAGAAATAAAGCTGCATCTATGCTAATATTATTAGGACATCTGGTTGCTTCCGTGTCGGTCCGCCGATTACGGAGGCAACTTTCAAATACAGTATGAAAGGTATAGGCGTTAGGTATTACAAGATGGAGAAAGCAAAACGAAAGAACAGAAAACTTCCCTGGATTATTGCAGGGATTGCAGTTTTGATTATTGCAGCTGTATATGCAGTCGCTGCAATGCATTATCAGAATCATTTTCTTCCGAATACTGCGGTGAACGGTGTGGATGCATCGGGAAGGACCTGGTCTGAAGTGGAAGAAGAACTGATTTCCGTAATGGATACTTATGTACTGAACATTACAGGGCGCAATGATATAAAGGACTCCATTTCGTCTGCCGATGTTGATATGAAGATGGATTTCGGCAGCAGTGTGGAGGATGCGCAGACGGAACAGAATGAGTGGGCATGGCCTGTGTCTCTTTTCAGAAGCAGTGACATCCGGCTGGATTCCCTGATTACCTATGATAAAGAGAAGCTTTCTGAAAAGATCAGTTCCATGAACTGTATGGGTAAGAAGCAGGCACTGGAACCGGAGGATGCGTACATTTCCGATTATGATAAGGCGAAGGGCTTTTCCATTATTCCCGAGAAGGAGAACAACAGACTGGATACGAAGGTCTTTTCTGAAATGGTGGATCAGGCTCTGAATTCCATGAGTACGGAGATTACGAAGGAGATGCTGGAAGAAAAGGATGCCTATCTGCATCCTTCCGTATATAAAGATGATAAGGCACTCAATGCTCTGGCTGATCAGATGAATAAGCTGACCAGAGTGACCTTGACCTATAAATTCGGCGACGAGACAGAAAAGGTTACCGGTGATATGATCGCAGAGTGGCTGAAGGCCGGTGATGACAATCAGGTGGTCATTGATTCCGACAAGGCCCGTGAGTATGTCAATACGCTGGCCCGCAGGTATGATACGTTCAATACGGCAGGCACCAGAGAGTTCAAAACCAGTTACGGTACGACCATCAATGTGACCGGCGGTGATTACGGCTGGTGGATGAACCGGGGTGATACCACCAATGAGCTGACAGCTGCCATAGAGGCCGGCGAAGACAGGGAACTGAAGCCGGTTTATTATCAGACGGCAGCCAGCTATTCCGATTATGATTACGGTGACACCTATGTGGAGATCAATATGACGGCTCAGCATCTGTTCCTGTATAAGGACGGGAAGATGATTCTGGAGACTGATTTCGTAAGCGGAGCGCCGTTCCACAAGGAGACACCGGATGGGGTGTATGGTATTACATACAAGGAGCGTGCGCATACCATGAGAGGTGACGGCGGAGCTGATGACTACAGAGTGGAGACTTCCTACTGGATGCCGTTCAACGGCAATATCGGTATGCATGATGCCATGTGGAGAAAGTCATTCGGCGGTTCCATTTACAAAACCAATGGCTCCCATGGCTGCATCAACCTGCCCTATTATGCTGCGAGAACCATTTATCAGACAGTGGATAAGGGAACTCCCGTAATCTGTTACCGTCTGGCTGGCACAGAGAGCAGGACGACTACTGCACATTCAGACCGGGAGATTGCCGAGATCGGTATTGAGGCAATTGACCGGATTGGTACGGTGTCCGGTGATAATTATGCCTCTGCCCAAAAGAAGATTGAGTGGGCAAGACAGGTTTATACTGATCTGAGCGCTGCCCAGAGAAAGTATGTGACCAATTATCAGACCCTTGTTGATGCAGAGAAAGCACTGAGATCATTACAGTAGACGGGATAATCATTGATGAAACGCGGAGCGGTTGTCTGGATGAATTCCAGCAGCGGCTCCGTTTTCAGTACATGGGTTTCCTGGGATCCGGCCTTTCTGCCCAGTTTGGAATAGTACAGGATGTCTCTGCGGATATCATCGATCCGGCAGTAGTCTGCTTCTTCGATACCGGGATTTTTTACAGGGGAAAAATCATAGGTCAGATGATAGCGTTTTTCCAGGGTGGTATTGATTATGGTATAATCATCGTAGAGAGGCTTTTCCGTGAAAAATGTTCTGCCGGGGATGATTTTGCCGTAATCCTGCAGGATTGCCAGTTCGATTTTCTCTTTGCGTACCTGAGGATTGTGACCGGCATCAGTCAGCAGGACATGACGGGGAAAATATTCATGATAAAACAGATAGTCCACGTAAAGGTGGAACAGGTAACCCATTCCTGCGGGAGTGTGGATCAGGTGGGGGTACCGTTCGCAGAAGCGCCAGGGCTGCGGATAACGGATCTGGATCGCAGGATCGTCTGTCTGGCGGTAATGGGTTTTGGATTTGTCAGAAACGGCATCGGGAATCAGGCAGGATACCAGAAATGAATTGATGTCTTCGCTGCTTTTAAGGATCCGGCGCTGTTCCAGCAAAGGCTGCAGTTCCTTTGCTGCCGCCAGATGTATGATGTATCCGGGCATGGTAAAACTCTCCTTTTTAAGTATCAATGATTTTCCGGCGGCAGTCTGTTCTGCCGCAGAATTTTAACAAGACACAGTTTAGAGGAATACGGCGGGAATGTAAACAGTTTTTGAAACAGGATATCAAAAAAACAAAATATTTTGGGGAATTTCGGTATTATTGAGGCTAAAAACCCATTTTTTTCGGCGTTTTTTTGAAAAAAATGCTGAAATTGGAAATTATAGTGGAATGTGTCAGATTATCATAGTATAATGTAATTACCGTAACTGTCTGTTGTGGAACGAAGAAAAACTACCATGCAGGTAGGGACTGGAGATTCCACAAAACAAGTTCTGCCGGTACACAAACCGGTGGATTATCACAGGAAGCGTTTCATTAAACGAGCAATTATGCGGGGGGTATATGATGAATCCATATTTGAATCGTTATGTTTCGCTGGTGGATTTTCTGGCCGACGCGTTTGGTAAGAACACGGAGGTCATACTTCATGATGTAACGGATTGTGCCAATTCAGTTGTTGCAATCCGGAACGGACACATCAGCGGGAGAAAAAAAGGATCGCCGCTTACAGATTTAGGACTCAAAATTCTGAAAGAGGCAAGTGAAAACAATACAGACTACATGGCGGGTTATACCGGATATGCCCGTGATGGAAGCATGACCAAGTCATCCACATGGATCATCAGAAATGATGAGGGTGTGATTGTGGGCATGCTGTGCATCAACACAGATTACAGTGAATTGAAAACCATGCAGGAAGCACTGAAGGCTTTTGCAGATAAGATGGAATTGCCGATACTGCCTCAGACGGACAACAAAGTCGAGTATTTCAATATGAACGTCAGTGAACTGGTGGACAACAATCTGAAAAAAGTCTGGGCAGGCTATGGTACAGAGCATCCGAAACTTTCTCAGAAAGAAAAGGTCGAGATTGTCTCCAAACTGAACGAGATGGGCACTTTCTACATGAAAGGGTCTGTTGCCTGTGTTGCAGAGCGTATAGGAAGTTCGATTCCTACTGTTTACCGTTATCTGAACAGTATGAAAAAGAAGTAAGCTGACTGGCGGCCACCGGCGACGGGATCAGAGAAGGCTGCTGCAGTATCATCAGAAGTGGTACTGCAGCAGCCTTTTCCACTCTGCATTTGACAAACATACACAGTACTGCTACAATTACATAAATTTAACGTAACTGTTCAGCAGAGCATTATGAATGTCTGGTGAATTTATTCAGAGCAGTTCAGCGTCAGCTGAGCTGTTGTTATAACAGAATGGAGATTATTGATATAGATATGAAGCGCAGATATAAACGTATGATTATCAGGACAATTGCGCTGCTTCTGCTTTTTCTGGGAACAGTGGCAGTTGTATTTGCATTATCGCGGAGAGAAAAACCGGTGGAGAATGTGGTTCTCGACAGGGAGGATGCGACCCTCCCGGTGGTGGAAACGAAGGTTGGTAATACCTGTATGAATCTGATGCACGGATATGTGGATGATATGGTGGGCCGGTACATGCGTGATACGGTCACTCCCCTGCCTGCGAATCGGAAACTGCAGCTGAAGATCACGGCCGGTGGTGATGCCGTACAGGCTATCAGCTATGAAGTACGCAGCCTTGATACAACTCAGCTGGTGGAGAATACGGAGATATCCTCCTGGAATGAGAATACGGCAGAAGATGGAACCAGTGAGATTCTGGCTGAACTGCCCATACAGAATCTGCTGGAAGAAAATAAAGAGTATCAGCTTCAGATATTTCTGCAGACGAAAAGACATGAGAAGGTGGCTTATTACACTAGGATTGTGCTTTCGGATTCTCTGCAGACGGAGGATATGCTCCGGTTTATACAGGAATTTCATGAACGTACCATGGATACCTCAAAGGCTTCAGGTATGGCTTCCTATATGAAACCTACAACGGATACCACCGATTCACTGGGCAGGGTTACTCTGAACAGCAGCTATTCAAAGCTTCTATGGAATCATATGAATCCCCGGCAGGAGGGAGAGAGCCGTATTTATCTGACGGATATCAACAGCAGTATCGGTACATTTCGTATGGAATCCAGGGTGACATTTAAAGACGAGGATGGGAAGCAGCATGTCTGCGATGTACAGGAAATTTATACGGTTCAGATTTCCAACGGATACCGGTATATGCTGAATTATGAGCGTACTGCCAATGAGGTACTAACGGCTGATTCTGTGGAGGATGACCAGATCTGTCTGGGAATCGTGGAGGATGACTCCATTCATGTAATGGACAGCAATGAAGGGATGTGTCAGGCATTTGTAATGAATGGTGAGCTGTGGCTGAACCGTAAGGACGAATCCGGCAGCAGTTCTCTCATAAGAGTATTCAGCTTTGCCCAGGAGAAACCGGATATCCGTGCTGATTACAAGGAGCATGATATCAAGCTGGTTTCTGTGGATGATAAGGGCAATGTGACATTTATTCTGTACGGATATATGAACAGCGGTATACATGAAGGCGAAGTGGGCCTTGTATTTTACAGCTACAATGCCGGGAAAAACTGTCTGGAAGAGGTGTTCTATCTTCCTTTTGACCGTTCCTATTCCATTTTAAAGGAAGAGATCGGGCAGCTTGCCTATGTGAATCAGCAGGGATTGTTCTACCTTATGCTGAACGGCAGGATCTATGCTATTGATTTTGCCGGTAAGGAATATATGACCGTGGTGGAAAATGTTGCGGATGATGCGCTGGTTATCAATGGAGACAGCAGTGTGATCGCCTGGGTAGAGGAACAGAAGGAAGCCGGTTCTTCCCGGATACAGATTCTCTATCTGGAAGACGGGCATCAGAATACGGTTACGGCAGAGTCCGGCGAATATCTGCATGCGGTAGGGTTTGTGGATGAAGATCTGGTGGCAGGGAAGATCAGACAGTCGGATTATGATGCATATCACCGTTACACGGACTATCCGATGTATGCCCTTGAGGTGATCGATTCGGAAGGAAAGATTGCCGCAACCTATGAAAAAGATGGAATTCTGATTACTGATACAACAGTGGAAAACGGCAGTGTGCTTCTGAAACGTTCCACAA
Organism: Lachnospiraceae bacterium; assembly: GCA_022774705.1. Taxonomy (GTDB): domain Bacteria; phylum Bacillota; class Clostridia; order Lachnospirales; family Lachnospiraceae; genus TWA4. The sequence goes on from JALFLM010000129.1 coordinate 23,645, forward strand.
TAAACGGGTCATCTCTCACTGCGACTTCCGATGATGCACTGATTGAGAATGTCAATCAGGTGACAGATGAGGAGGAACTGCTGGTTACCGGCCAGTCTGCAGACGGATACCGCCAGTGGTATCTGAAAGTGGATAACGGGAATTCCGGTGAAGATTTTATTAAAGTGGACCGGATTTCCGTCAGTGACAGCTCCTATCTGAAGATCAGTCTGAGCGGTATTGCCGAGGATGGTATGTATTTTGCATATTCCCGGGGAAAACTTCAGGCAATCTGTTCGACTATTGCGGAAGCGGTGAATCTTGTCTACAATGATGTGGGCTACGTTACCGACAGCAGCGGACATTATGTGATGCGGCGGGGATACCGCGGTTACAGTATGCTGGGTGTTTCTTCATCAAAGACAGCGTCCTCCCGGAAAGAACGCAGATATGTCTGCATGCAGACCTTTGCGGCATATGAAGGCGGAACTTATGCGGAATCATTTTCCGACATGGAAGAGGAGGGACTGACCGACGCGCAGATGCTGCAGAGAGGAATGAACGCCATTACCTATGATCTGACGGGATGTTCCCTCAGTCAGATTGCCTACTATTATATTGGACATAACCATCCGATCTATGCCATGACTTCGGAAGGCGCCGTACTGATCACGGGAATCGGCAATGAAAATGTCTATATCTGGAATCCGGAGACCGGCAGTACTGCGGGAATGCCCATAGAATCGGCGGAATCCATGTTTGAAGCTGCCGGCAATGTATTTATCAGCTGTATGGAACCGTGACGCAGAATCCGGTATCTGGTGTGCTTGCATTATTTTAATCTTATGATATAATATTGTCGAGATATTGTGCAGAACACGGCAGTTTATCTTTAAATAACGAGAGAGAATGAAAAAAAGGCTTTGCGGATCCGTCTATCGGAGTCAGTTGAAGTATATAGAGGTGTGATATGTTGCAGTTTTTAATGAAAGGCGGTACACCGCTTAAAGGTGAGGTAAACATCGGCGGTGCAAAGAATGCAGCATTAGGAATTCTGGCAGCAGCCATTATGACTGATGAACCTGTCGTATTGGAGAATCTTCCCGACGTGAGTGATATTAATGTTATGCTGAAGGCAATCAGTGATATTGGAGCACAGGTGGACCGCCTGGATCGTCATACGGTCCGTATTACGGCGGGCAGTATCCATACACAGAAAGTTTTATTTGATTATGTAAGAAAGATCAGAGCTTCCTATTATCTGATCGGGGCTCTGCTTGGCAAGTATAAGACTGCAGAGGTTGCTCTCCCCGGCGGATGTGCCATCGGGGCACGGCCCATTGATCAGCATCTGAAAGGTTTTCATGCGCTGGGAGCCAGAACAGAGATTACCAATGAAGGTGCGCTGCATGCGGAAGCCGACGCGCTGGTGGGGCGCCACATTTTCATGGATGTGGTATCTGTGGGTGCCACGATTAACGTTATGCTGGCAGCTGTACTGGCAGAAGGCAGAACCGTGATCGAAAGCGCAGCCAAGGAACCCCATGTGGTTGATGTGGCCAATCTGTTAAACTGTATGGGCGCCCGGATCAAAGGTGCAGGTACGGATGTGATTCGTATCCATGGAGTAGAAAAGCTTCATGGAACCACATATCCGATTGTACCGGACCAGATTGAAGCCGGTACATTTATGATGGCGGCAGCAGCTACCAACGGAGATGTTATGATCCGCAATGTGATTCCGAAGCATCTGGAGGTAATCAGCGCAAAACTTCTGGAGATGGGATGTACGATACAGGAATTTGACGATGCGGTACGTGTCTGCGGGAATCCCGATAAGATGTATACCAATGTCAAGACAAGCCCTTATCCCGGCTTTCCCACGGATATGCAGCCTCAGATCGCCACGGTACTGGCTCTGGCCAACGGAACCAGCATGATCACGGAAAGCATTTTCGAAAAGCGTTTTGCCTATGTGGAGGAGCTGAACCGCATGGGCGCCGACATCACTGTCTGTGAGAAAGGTGATGTAGCCACCATCAATGGGGTGAAAGGTCTGAAAGGGGCTGATGTAACGGCACCTGACCTGAGAGCCGGAGCGGCGCTGGTGATCGCGGGCCTCTGTGCGGAAGGTTATACCTCCGTATCCGATATCAAGTATGTTCTTCGCGGATATGAAGATTTTGATGTGAAGATGCAGAAGCTGGGAGCGCAGATCATAACGGTTTCCGATGAAAAGGAAGCGGAGGAATTTATCCGCAGAACAGGTGGTATGGAACCCCTTGAACCGGCAAAAGAGGCCTGAATCGGCTGCCTTTGAGAATTCCTGCAAAGAATATCGGAAAACTTACCAAAATAGCTTGCATATAGTCTCTTTTTGCAGTATACTGGCACTGTTGTATATAATTTCATAAGGCTATCGGTTCTATGCAACAGTTGATTATGACAATTTTATATTAATTTTCTCTTATTCAGAGTGATGGAGATGTAAGGATCTGTGAAGTCACGGCAACCCCGGATACCGGAAGGTGCCAGCCTGAGCGAGTAATATCGAACAATAAGAGGGATTTGATCATTAACCATCGAGTCCTTCGGTGGTTTTTTTATACCCGTTCAGCCAAATGAGCAGTTTCCGAAGGAGACTGCGAATGCATGACTGAACAGGTATATGACTGAACAGGTATATGCATGGACAGGTATGTACCTGAACACAGTAAATTTGCAGCACAGGATTTATTTTTAGAAAGATTTTAGAAAGAGGGATTTTAATGGAAAGACGTTTATTTACCTCCGAGTCCGTTACAGAAGGACATCCGGATAAGATGTGCGATCAGATTTCCGATGCGATTCTGGACGCATTGCTGGAACAGGACCCCATGAGCCGTGTAGCATGCGAAACATGCACTACCACCGGTCTCGTTATGGTTATGGGAGAAGTAACAACAAAAGCATATGTGGATATTCCGAAAATCGTTCGCGATACCGTTACGGAAATCGGCTATACCCGTGCAAAATACGGTTTTGACGCAAGCACCTGCGGTGTTATCACCACACTGGACGAGCAGTCACCGGATATCGCCATGGGTGTTGATAAGGCGCTGGAAGCAAAAGAAAATACCATGAGCGACGAAGAAATCGAAGCAATCGGTGCAGGCGATCAGGGTATGATGTTCGGTTTTGCAACCAATGAAACGGAAGAATACATGCCTTATCCGATTGCTCTGGCTCACAAGCTGGCGCGCCGCCTGACAGAAGTCCGTAAAAACGGTACTCTTCCCTATCTGAGACCTGACGGAAAGACTCAGGTTACCGTGGAATACGATGAAAACGACAAACCGGTCCGTCTCGATGCGGTCGTACTGTCCACACAGCACGACGAGCAGGTTGCACAGGAGCAGATTCATGCCGATATTAAGAAGTATGTATTTGATGAAATCCTGCCTGCTCATATGGTGGATGAGAATACGAAGTTCTTTATCAATCCCACAGGCCGCTTTGTAATCGGCGGACCTCAGGGTGACAGCGGTCTGACAGGCCGTAAGATCATTGTTGACACCTACGGCGGATATGCACGCCACGGCGGCGGCGCATTCTCCGGCAAAGACTGCACAAAGGTTGACCGTTCCGCAGCCTACGCAGCACGTTACGTGGCAAAAAATATCGTAGCAGCAGGACTGGCAGATAAATGCGAAATCCAGTTATCCTACGCCATCGGCGTAGCAAGACCTACCTCAATCATGGTGGACACTTACGGAACAGGAAGACTCTGCAATGAAAGACTGGTGGAGATCATTCGTGAAAACTTTGACCTGCGCCCTGCAGGCATCATCAAAATGCTGGATCTGAGACGCCCCATCTACAAACAGACAGCAGCCTACGGACACTTCGGCCGCAATGATCTGGACCTCAGCTGGGAAAAAACAGACAAAGCAGAAGCACTGAGAAAGTATCTGAAGTAATACGGTTCAGGATTCCGGACAGAAGGTATTATTAAATTGACGCCCGGGCAGTTTACAGGAGGTTCGGGCAGGTGGAATAACATAGATTAACGCGAGGAGGAGTGATACGAGGTCTCTCCGGGAACTGAAAATGTTCCCTATGAGACCTGCATCGCTCCTCCTCGCTGACATTCACCGGCCCACCTGCCGTAAAATCATATGACTGCCCGGGCTGGGTATTGAACAACCCTATCTGTCAGAAACACTGAACTGCATACGGGGGAAGCAGACATAAGGTAGGAGTCCTGAACGTTATCGCAACCGAAGCAAAGTGAGGCATACCATATATGTGTTTCTTCTGAACCTCAAAAACTATGGTAAATTCTCTTTAATTGTGGTATGATATCTGCAGCGGTTTGCGAGTGATTTTACAGGCTGTCGCAGAAAAGAGAGGCTTTTATTGTGGCAGTCCTTTTTATTTAAGGAGGTAACATATGAAAAAGTGTGTTGGCGTTGACCTTGGCGGTACGACGGTTAAGATGGGAATTCTGGGAGAAGACGGCACAATTTTTGAGAAATGGGAGATTCCCACACGTAAAGAGGATAATGGAAAGTATATCCTGGGTGATATTGCTGCTTCTGCTAAGGAACATCTGGCTGCGGCCGGTATTGCTGACGAGGATTTTGTGGGTGTTGGAATCGGTGTCCCCGGACCGGTTCGGAGCAATGGCTATGTGGAAGTCTGCGTGAATCTGGGATGGAAGGATATCAATCCTGCGGCTGAGCTGAGCAGTCTGCTGGGCGGTGTTCCCGTAAAGGCCGGCAACGATGCCAATGTGGCTGCTCTTGGTGAGCAGTGGATGGGCTCCGGTAAAGGACATGACTCCCTGATGTTCTTTACGCTGGGCACCGGTGTTGGCGGCGGTCTGATCATCGATGGAAAAATTGTGGCAGGCAGCAAGGGTATGGGCGCCGAGGTCGGCCATCTGACAGTGAATCCCCATGAGAAGGATTGCTGCAACTGCGGTAATCACGGCTGTCTGGAGCAGTATGCATCCGCTACCGGTATTGTTAAGGAGATGAAGCGGACTTTGGCGGCTGAGGAAGACAGCTGTGTACTGTGCGGACGCGATTTTTCATGCAAGGATGTGCTGGATGCAGCTAAGAGCGGTGATGTACTGGCTGTAAAGACCGTGAAAAGATGTATGAATTATCTGGCCATGGCCATGTCATGGGTAACCTACGTGGCGGATCCTGAGGTTTTTGTTATTGGCGGCGGTGTGTCAAAAGCAGGCGACTATCTGGTAACGATGCTGAAAGACCGTTACAATGAGCTGACCCCCCTCAGCAGTAAGAAAGCCGATATTTTCATTGCAAGTCTGTCCAACGATGCCGGTATGTACGGAGCAGCAAAGCTGGTACTGTAGCATGCAGACAGAGGAGGAATCGATATTCATATGGGAAGAGGTACAGGACGGTGCCGTAATCAGGGGCTGTACCTGTTCTCTTCGCATACTGACCGTTCCCGGGCGAATTGCCGGTCTGCCGGTTGTGCAGATCGGCGATTATGCGTTTCAGGGAATGAATGAGCTCTGTGAGGCACATCTGCCGGAGTCACTGCAGTTTCTGGGGGACCATGTGTTTTTCAACTGTACCGGTTTGAAAAGGCTGACAGCATATGATGCCCTGACTCATGTGGGAGACGGTGCTTTTAAAAACTGTGACCGTCTGTCGGAAATTGAACTGTCTGTCAGGCAGGGACATACCTCGACGCTGCGTCTGCTGATTTCCGATGTCATGCAGGATGTACGTGCAGACATTATTTATGAAGCAGAAGGAGAGGAGCCTGTCCGGTCACGTCTCATGTTTCCGGCATTTTATTTCGATTATATCGAGAATTATCCGGCACGTATTTTTGAAGAAGTGATATACGGTTCGGGGCAGGCCTACAGGCAGTGCTTCCGGGGCGGCGATGTGGATTACGAAGCCTATGACCGGTTGTTTGAACGTTCTGCCAGAGAGGATACGCCCCAGGCGGTGCTGGGACATGCGGTGGGTCGTCTTTCCTGTCCTTACAGACTTTCGGACGGGCGCAGAGAGGTCTACCGGGAATGGATATCTTCCCATGGACCGGAGTTCCTGAAGGAATGCATCAGTAAGGATGCACCGGAAGATCTGGAGCGGATGCTGGAACTGGATCTTTACGATGAGGAACAGACCGGACAGCTGATTTCTCTGGCACTTCGGGAGAAGAAGCCGGAATTCATCAGTCTGCTGATGGCTTATCAGGGACGCAGGTTTGCAGGCGGCAGGAAACGGAAAAAATATGTATTATAGGAGGAGCCGGATATGGCAGTGAATCCCGGAGAACTGGGAAGGAAGATCCTGCTTGCTTCCCGTAATGAACTGTATCTGTCCATGCGGTATATGGACCTGGCGTTTTCTGCTTTTCGATATGAGCGCAATGACGGCAACGGATATGCGGGAACTGACGGAGAGACAATTTTTTATCATCCGCTGTTTCTTGCGGGTCTGTATGAGAAGGATCGTTTTCTTGTGAACCGTCTGTATCTGCATATGGTGCTGCACTGCATTTTCCGACATCTCTGGAAGAGGAACGGACGGGAGATACGTTACTGGAATCTGGCCTGCGATATTGTGGTGGAGTCGATCATCGACAATCTGAATATCAGAGCGGTGAAGATGAGGACACCGGGCAGGCGCTTGTATATTTACGAAGAACTTCACAAGAAGCAGAAGGTATTTACGGCGGAGCGGACGTATCAGTATCTGCTCCGGTTTGATCCGGAAGACCGCATGCTGTCCAGATTGGAGAGCGAGTTTCTGGTGGACGACCATAATTACTGGTACCGTGAAAAAGATAGGAAAAAACGGCAGCAGCAGCAGAATAAATGGGAGGACATCAGTAATAAAACCCAGACGGAGATGGAAACCTTCGGACGGGAGGCGGGAAAAGATGCAGGCAATCTGTTTGAAACGGTGAAAACCGAAAACAGGGAACGGTATCAGTACCGCGAATTTCTGAAGCGTTTTGCTGTACTCAGAGAAGAAGTGCAGATCGACGCGGATTCATTTGATTATGTATTTTACACCTACGGACTGGAGCTTTACGGCAATATGCCGCTGATTGAGCCTCAGGAGTTCAAAGAGGTGAAAAAGATAGAACAGTTTGTCATTGCTATTGACACATCCATGTCGTGCAAGGGAGAACTGGTGCGCAGCTTTCTGTCGGAGACCTGCGCCATTCTGCGAAACAGTGAGAATTTTTTTCGTCAGATGGAGATTCATCTGATTCAGTGCGATGCCAGGATCCAGAAGGATGATGTGGTGCACAACGAAAATGAACTGGAGCAGTATGTGGCGGGGCTTACCATACAGGGCGGCGGCGGCACCGATTTCCGGCCGGTATTTGAATACGTGGCAGGGCTCCGGGAAAAAGGCGAACTGGCAGATTTAAAGGGACTTATATATTTTACAGATGGTCAGGGCACGTATCCAAAAAGAAGTCCGGGGTATGATACTGCATTTGTATTTATGCGCGAAGCGGACGAAAGTGATGTGAAGGTTCCCATGTGGGCTTTGAAGCTGGTTGTGGAACCGGATGAATTTGAAAAAGATGCCGGCAGGGAAAAAGAGCGGTCTGCGGCTTCCTGCGGCGGCATTTATCAGGATGGCGGAGGTGACAGCAATGCATATTAAACGCGCAAAAGAAGAAATCCGCAATACGATCCGGGCGTATCTGATGAAGGATGAATACGGTCAGTATGTGATTCCTGCAGTAAGACAGAGACCGGTGCTTCTGATCGGCCCGCCCGGTATCGGGAAGACGGCGATTATGGAACAGGTGGCCAGAGAATGCGGAATCGGTCTGGTTTCCTATACGATTACTCATCATACGAGACAGAGTGCGGTGGGGCTGCCCTTTATCGAACATAAAATGTATGAAGGCCGGGAGTATTCCGTGACGGAATATACCATGAGCGAAATCATTGCTTCCGTTTACAACCGCATGGAGCAGACCGGGCTGAAAGAAGGGATTTTGTTTATCGATGAGATCAACTGTGTGTCGGAGACTCTGGCTCCCACCATGCTGCAGTTTCTCCAGTGCAAGACCTTTGGTAATCAGAAGATTCCTCAGGGCTGGCTGATTGTGGCAGCGGGCAATCCGCCGGAATATAATAAATCAGTACGGGACTTTGATGTGGTGACGCTGGACCGCGTGAAGAAGATCGACGTATCGGAGGACTACAGTGTCTGGAAAGAATACGCTTATGAGCAGAATATTCACAACAGTATTCTGACCTATCTGGAGATCAGGCGGGAGAATTTTTACGATATCGAGACAACGTTGGACGGCAGGCGGTTTGTGACGGCGAGGGGATGGGAGGACCTGTCCCAGATTCTGTATACATATGAAAAACTGTCCATTCCTGTGGATGAAGAACTGATTATTCAGTATCTGCAGTATCCCAGGATCGCCAAAGATTTTGCCGCTTATTACGATCTGTACAATAAATATAAAAATGATTATAAAGTCGAGGATATTCTGGAAGGAATCCTGTCTCAGAATGCGCTGGAAAAACTGTGGCAGGCGCCTTTTGATGAGCGGCTCAGTGTTCTGGGACTGGTGATTGGCCGGCTGAATGAGATGTTTACCCGGGTGATAGAGCGGGATTCCTATGTTTCGGAGCTTTATGAGGTGATGATCGATTACCGGGAACAGCTGGGGCAGGCCCAGGAGAGCCTTGCGGCTTCCGAACCCGGGGCTTCGCTGGGGCGCAGGGAGGCCATCAGCCTGCTGTCTCAGATGTCTGACCGGCTGACCAAAAAGCTGGAGGACAAAAAGGAAGCCGGTCTCATCAACCGGATGGAAGAGCGCTGCAGCCGCCGGGTTCTGGCAGAACTGGAGCGGGAGGAACATCTGCTGATGACAGCGGATTGCGAAACGGCAGAAGAGTCATTTGCCATGATCAAAGCCGGATTCAACCGGGAAACGGCAGGACTCGAGGAGGAGACCGAACAGGTTTCCCAGGCGCTGGAATATGCCTTTGATTTTGTGGAAAAAGCTTTTGGCGAAGACCAGGAGCTGGTGGTATTTATCACGGAACTGTCGCTGAGTTACTATGCGATCCGTTTTATCAGCGACAATGGATGCCCCAGATACTACCGTTACAATAAAACACTGCTGTCAGGAGAGCAGCAGAGGGAGATTCTGCAGCAGATTGAGGAACTGAGGGCAAATCAGTAGATCAGGTTAAAATTGCTGTTTGCAAGCAGGACTGGCACAGCTGTTTTATCTGGAATCATGCTCTGCTGAATAGTTATTAAAAATATAATAAAGGATGGACTGCCATGGAGACAACGTTAAAAAGAGGAGCGGGGATTCTGCTTCCCATATACGCGCTTCCCACACCCAACGGAATCGGCACCCTGGGTAAGGAAGCAATGGAATTTATTGATTTTCTGAAAGAAAGCGGACAGAAATACTGGCAGGTGCTGCCGGCGGGGCCTACCAGCATCGGCGACAGCCCTTATCAGAATTTCTCGGCTTTTGCGGGAAATCCGTATTTTATCGATCTGGAGACTCTTCGTGAAGAAGGCCTGCTGAAAAGGGAGAATTACGAAGAGCGTGACTGGGGCGGGCATCCCGGATATGTGGATTACGCTCATATTTATGAAAACCGGTTTAAGGTTCTGCGCATTGCATTCGGCAACAGCGAACATCAGGAAACAGAAGAATACAGAAATTTTGAGAAAGAAAATGCTTTCTGGCTGGAAGATTACGCCCTGTTTATGGCGGTAAAAGGCTATTTTGACGGTGCCTGCTGGCTGGACTGGGAGGAAGATATCCGTCTTCATGAAGAAAAAGCAGTTGCCAGATATAAAGAAAAGCTGGCCTATGACATTGAATTCTGGAAATTCCTGCAGTTCAAATTTTTTGAGCAGTGGGATAAAGTGAGAGCTTATGCCAACGAGAATGAAATCGAGATCATCGGAGATATGCCCATTTATGTGGCGCTGGACAGTGCCGACACCTGGGTTTATTATGAGCAGTTCCAGCTGGACGAGGAGCACAATCCGGAAAAAGTGGCCGGAGTACCGCCGGATGCATTTTCCGATGACGGACAGCTCTGGGGCAATCCGCTGTATGACTGGGATGCCATGGAAAAAGATGGGTTTTTCTGGTGGCGCGCCCGCGTGAAAACGGCAGCAAAGCTTTACGATGCCATTCGAATCGACCATTTTATCGGAATTGTGCGTTATTTTGCCATCCCTGCGGGAGCAAAAAACGGTATGGTTGGTGAGTTCCACTGGGGTCCCGGCAGGAAGCTGACGGACGCCATTGTGGAAGCAGCCGGAGAAACAAAGATCATTGCCGAAGATCTGGGCGTGATCATCGATGAAGTCCGCGCACTGAAAAAAGAAGCGGGATTCCCCGGTATGAAGGTGATTGAATTCGGTTTCGATTCCGGTGCAGACAATGATTACCTTCCCCACAATTATGAGCCCAACAGCATTGTTTACGCGGGTACCCATGATAATGAAACCCTGGCCGGCTATCTGCAGAACATAAGCGGATACACAAAGGAGCATCTGATGGATTATCTGGCAATCCGTGATGAGGACGAATATCAGAAATGTGCCCTTGACCGGGTAATCCGCATGGCTTATGGCAGCGTCAGCAGCGCAGCAATTCTGCAGGCGCAGGATGTACTGGGACTTGGCAATGAAGCCAGAACCAACGAGCCCTCCACTATCGGATATAACTGGAAATGGAGACTGCAGCCCGGGCAGCTGACGGAAAAGCACAGTGCTTATCTGAAAAAGCTGGCAGAACTGTACCGGAGATAGGAGAGCTGGTACAGCTCCGCTGTGAATCCGGTGAATGGTCTGACGAAAGGAATATAAAAAAGAGTATACAGTATAAAAGAAAGGAAGCAGTGCTATGAAAAAAAGATTTCTTTTTGTTGTCATTTGTTTATTTATGGTAGTTACGGGGCCATTGGCGAATGTGGCAGCAGCGGCTGATCAGGATGCGGCTGCTTTCTGCCAGCCGGTATCTGCAGAAGAAGTGGCGGCAGATGTGTTTCAGGAAGAAGCAGAGACAAAGCTGGCAGCTGGGACCGAGGGACTGAATGTAACAGGTCGGACGGTAAGTGAAATCCGTGCCTTTGCTTTCAGTCATCCGGCAGAATTATTCCAGCGGGTGACTTATAAGACGAAGCCTTCTTTAAGCGGCACATACAGTGCAGGTATATTGTCCGATACAACGCTGAAATCAGCATTGAATCTGCTTAACCAGTGCCGCTATATTGCCGGTCTGGATGGCAATGTGACACTGGATGAGAATTATTCAAAAAAGGCATCGGCAGCAACTCTGGTCAACAGGCTGAACGGAGAACTGAGCCATATGCCTTCGATACCATCTGTACTGCACAATCCTGATCTTTATAACCTGGGTGTACAAGGAGCAAGCAGTTCCAATCTTGCATCAGGATACTACAATCTGAATCAGGCAATCCTCTATGGTTGGCTGTCTGATTCAGACAGCTATAATATTGACCGCGTCGGACACAGGCGCTGGGTGCTTAATCCTGATATGGGAAAGGTTGGATTTGGAGCAACAGATAACTATTATGCCATGTATGTGTTTGACCGGTCAGGAACCGGCGGTCAGTCACGGGTGGCATGGCCTGCGCAGAATATGCCGATTCAGTATTTTGATGCAGGAGATGCATGGTCTGTTTCTTTCGGTAAATCTCTGACAGCATCCAAAATCAAGGTAACGCTTGTCAGAACATCAGACAACAAAAAATGGACGTTCAGCAGCACTTCTTCAAATGGCAACTTTTATGTAAATAACAGTGGCTACGGACAGGCGGGCTGTGTCATTTTCCGACCGGACAGTCTGACGTCCATCAAAGCCGGGGACAGCTTCACTGTAACAATTTCAGGGGCAGAAAGTTCACCGGTTTCCTATCAGGTTAATTTCTTTGATATGGTCAGAAGTATCAGCAGCGCATCTGTTACACTGTCCAGCAAAGAATATACATATGATGGGAAAGCAAAAAAACCTTCTACAGTTGTAAAGCTGGGAAATACCACTCTGAAAAAAGGAACGGACTATACAGTAACCTATCAGAATAATGTTAATGTGGGAACCGGAAAGGTTATTATAACGGGAATCGGTAATTACAAAGGGACTGTAACAAAAACATTTGCTATTAACAAAGCGGATCAGACCATAAACGTATCGCTATCATCATCCAGTGTTAAGGTAGGAACAACAGTAACTATTAAAGCAGCTGCATGTGGAGCGGCCAGAATAACCTATTCTTCCAGCAATACCAGTGTGGCAAAGGTCAGTTCAACGGGTACTGTTACCGGAACAGGTGTCGGAACGGTGACGATTACTATTAAAGCAGCGGCAACAGGTAATTATCATCAGGCATTGAAAAAACTGCAGATCAGGGTTATTCCCAGGACGCCTTCCATTGCCGGTCTCACCAGCGTTTCCTCTGGAGTTACCGTAAAATGGAACAGGATCAGTGAAGCAGACGGTTATTACGTATATCGAAAGAAAGGTTCGGAAACTGGCTGGACGGAGGCGGCAAATATAAAAAACGGTACTGTACTTAGCTGGACCGATAAGCATGCCACTGAAAACGGAACAAAATATGTATACATGGTAAAAGCATATAAGACCGTATCCGGTACTGCTTACACCAGTACTTCCAGCTCCAGCAAAACCATCTACCGCCTGAGCCGTCCGACTATCTCCGGCCTGACAAACAGTGCATCGAAGACCTTTAAGGTGACTTGGGGTAAAAATACCAAAGCCAGCGGTTATCAGGTGCAGTACGCAACAGCCAGCAGCTTCAGCGGGGCGAAAACGAAAACGTACAGCGGGTACAGTTCCGTCACGAAGTCGGTGAATGGACTGACGAAGGGCAAGACTTATTATGTGCGTGTAAGGTCTTATAAAACGGTTGGAAATGTGAAATATTATTCTGCATGGAGTACGGCGAAAAAGGTGAAGATCACCAGGTAAAAAGCAGTAAGTAAAGAGGAAAATAAAACGGCCCTTCAGAACAGTTTACAGGAACTTTGTCTGAAGGGCTGTTTTTCCGGGCAGCAAAACCGGTTAAATATGATAATCTGTTAGTCTTCCCCGTCTTCATGAGCTTTTTTACGGTCGTTTGCTTTTTTTACATCCGGTACCACCAGAAACCTGCGGATGGCAAACAGGACAGCGATGGCAAAGGTTCCGATCAATGTGTTGATGGGGCTCAGATGCTCCACAACCATCTGACGTGCGGTTGCCATCATCAGCACCTCGATGACTGTTTCGGGGGTGTAATTGCACAGCATTTTTACGAACTCGATTCCGACAACCAGCCCCAGGGCAGAAGAAAGGAACTGGTTAAACCCATCATTTTCGATGGTGGTACTCAATGTCTCGGGCAGATGGATAATCAGATTGAAAATCATGATGATAATAACGCAGGTAATGATACAGGACATGAAAATCTCTGTGTACCGTGCGATATTGATGATAAGATCATTGAGCTTTTTTCTTGTAGGTAGTTTTTGCATGGTTTCCTCCTGTATGTATTGTGATGTAATTCTAACATGAGAAAACGGTTCCCGCAATGTTTTTCGGGAAAGAAACCGCTTCCATGGAAATCTATGGAATCATATAAGATTTGATTGAACACATGTTCGAAATGTGATATAATAAACACAGATTTCATTTTACAGGAAACGCTGCAGGGCAGTTTCACACAGTTTCTCTGCGTCGGACAGATAAGAAATTTTGTTTACCGGAATACCGGTTGCAAAGTTGCTGCAATGATATTATACTGGATACGAAGTAAAAATTCAGACGATATTCAGAATTTTCAATAAAATAAATGGGTTATTGTGATAATTAATTCTACTTTATATTAAAGAAGGGCATTAGTGTCAGATGGATACAAAGATTATTAATCTTCAGTTATTAGATCAATCAGAGGTGGATACCGCTTATGCGGAGGCTGCCGGGATTATCAGAGAGGGGGGGCTTGTGGCTTTTCCTACAGAGACGGTATACGGGCTTGGGGCCAACGCGCTGGACGAGCAGGCAGCGGCTAAAATCTACGCAGCCAAGGGGAGACCTTCAGATAACCCGCTGATCGCTCATATTTCCCGGGAACAGCAACTGGAGGAGATTGCGGCATATATCCCGGAAACCGCCCGGATTCTCATGAAGCATTACTGGCCAGGGCCGCTGACCATGATTTTCCGGAAAAAGGACATTGTTCCCCGGGGAACGACGGGAGGACTGGATACGGTGGCTGTGCGGATGCCGGATCATCCGGTGGCAAGGCGCCTGATCGATGCGGCAGGTGTGCCGATCGCCGCACCCAGTGCCAATCTGTCGGGCAGACCCAGTCCTACCACGGCGGAACGGACGGCGGAAGACATGGAAGGCAAGATCGAGATGATTCTTGACGGGGGTCCCTGCAGGATCGGCATCGAGTCCACCATTGTGGACATGACGGAGGATATTCCCGTGATTCTCAGACCGGGTTTTATCACGTATGAGATGCTCAGGGAGCTGCTGGGAGAAGTGAGAAAAGACCGGGCTCTGGATGCGAAGGAATGGAGATATTTCCGTCCCAAGGCACCGGGACAGAAATACCGTCATTATGCTCCCAAGGCGCCCATGACTCTGGTAGAGGGCGGAATTGAAGCGGTGACTGCGAAGATATGCGACCTGACAGATGCTTCCATCCGGGAAGGAAAAAAGGTGGGAGTGATCTGTACCGACGAGACCGAAGCCTGCTACCATCAGGGCATCGTGAAAAGCATGGGAAGCCGCGTCAGACTGGAAAGCGTGGCACATAATCTGTACGAGATTCTGCGCGAATTTGACGAGACCGGTGTGGAGGTCATCTATTCGGAAGCGTTCCCATCGGATGAACTGGGGTTTGCAGTTATGAACCGTCTTGTAAAGGCTGCCGGTCATAAAGAGATTCAGGTATAGATCTGCCTGACATGCACACATAGTCATTAAGAACAATACTCAGAAAAGGGGGTGTGTATGGTGAAACGTTATCGTAAGGTTATTCTGGCAGGCGCGGATAACACCTGTGAAAGTGTCATGGCGGAAGCTATTTTTAAAAATATAGCGGGAGAGCGTCCGCTGGAGATCATTTCCAGAGGGCTGGTGGTTCTGTTTCCGGAACCGGTTAATCCCAAGGCGGATGCGGTGCTGCAGGCAAATCATCTGCAGGCTTCCAAAAATTACAGTGAGAAACTGACGATTGATGACATTACGGAAGATACCCTGATTCTGGCTCTCCGGGAGACACAGGTGCAGAAGATACTGAATACGCTTGATCCGGCATGCGATGTGTCTACGCTGAGAGGTTTTGTGGGTTATAAGGGAGATACGGAAACACCGTCGGGTGATCTGTCCAATTATCAGGATGCATTTGAGAATCTGGATCTTCTGGTAAAGGCAGCCGCCCAGCTTATTTTTGAGCCTATCGATGATGAACTGGCGAAGGAACCGAAATCGCTGAGTATGGCGGAAGTGGAGCGGGTTGTCCAGCAGGTTTTTGAAGAAAGTGTTCAGGAGACCATGGGATCAGAGATGGACACCGTATCGCAGGAACTGAAGCAGAAGCATGAAAAGGAGCTGGAAGAAGAATACATGCGCGTGGTGGAGAAAACCGCCGCCCGCGAAGCGGCCAGAGAGGCGGCGAAAGAATCGGAGATTTCGGAATACAAGCTTCTGTATGAAGAAATCAAAGCAAAAAACAGTGATAGAAAATCAGAAAAAACAGATGCAGATGCTGATAAAATTCCGAAAGGAATGAAAAATATATAAAAAAGCGTACGATGAAAGGGGAATGAACAATGATAGCATTTGGATGTGATCACGGCGGATTTGAGCTGAAGGAGGAGATTCTGGCATATCTGGATAAAGAGGGAATTGAGTACAGGGATTTCGGTTGTTTTGACCGGACTTCCTGCGATTATCCCGATATTGCAAAGCCGGTGGCTCATGCAGTGGCTTCCGGAGAGTGTGAAAAAGGTATTCTGGTGTGCGGAACAGGAATCGGTATATCCATTGCCGCCAACAAGGTGAAGGGAATCCGTGCTGCGCTGTGCGGTGACTGCTTCAGTGCACAGGCAACGAGAGAACATAATGACGCCAATATTCTGGCGCTGGGTGCCCGTGTTACAGGCCCCGGCCTGGCTGTAAAGATTGTGGATACCTTCCTTCACACGGAATTTTCCGGAGATGAAAGACATGCCAGAAGAATCGCAAAGATCGAAGATTAGATCATGAAAGTGGTGAAAGATCATGGACATGAAACCCGCTTCTGACGTTAAAAAATCTTCAAAACGTGCGGATTATATTTCATGGGATGAATATTTTATGGGGGTAGCCATGCTGGCTTCCATGCGTTCCAAGGATCCCAATACGCAGGTGGGAGCCTGTATCGTGAGCGATACCAACAAGATTCTTTCCATGGGATACAACGGATTTCCCATCGGGTGTTCGGATGACGAATTCCCCTGGAACCGGGAAGGTGAGCCGTACGACAACAAATATTTTTATACGACCCACAGTGAACTGAATGCCATCCTTAATTACAGAGGAGGCAGTCTGGAGGGCAGCAGGCTTTATGTGACGCTGTTTCCCTGCAACGAATGTGCCAAGGCGATCATTCAGGCCGGCATCAGGACCGTAGTGTATAAAAATGACAAATATGCAGATACTCCTTCTGTGAAAGCGTCGCGCCGCATGTTCAGCGCTGCCGGCGTGGCCTGCCGCCAATACCGGGAAACAGGAAGAACTATCCAGATTAACCTATAGGAAAAACGGTTCCTTGTATGTCTGACATTGAAAATTTTATATATTTTATAAAAAATGTATAAAAACAGAAACATAATAGGAGAATTATGCTAAGAAACCATTTTTTGGATGGACAAAAAGCTGAAAAATGATATAATAAAGACAGTTGCTATTTGGGACATATTGTAAAACATGAATGAAAAGAAGAAAAAACGTGGAGTGGTTGCCAGATGTCTGATGATGGTGACACAGGTAAGTATTACCCTGCTGGCGCCGATTATTTTGTGTACGGCGGCAGGTGTGTGGCTGGACGGCAGATATGGATGGCACACAACGGTTGTTCTCCTGATTCTGGGGATTATTGCGGGAGGCAAGAATGCCTACACCCTGGTTTCCGCCATGATTAAGGAAATCGAAAAGGAGAGCACCTATGACAGGTAATAACTGGATCAGATATACCAGGCAGACGCTGCTGGAGATCTGGATGGGAATCGGAATTTTTGGACTGGTCGGTGTGCTGGTCATATTTTTTCTTCCCACTGAGAAACTTCCGGCAATCCTGGCGTATCTTCTGGGAGTGATCGTCAGTATCTGTGCCGTGACACATATCGCATATGTCACGGAGCTGACGATGGACATGCACAGCGTAGATCAGGCACAGAGATATACCACAACCAGATATCTTATGCGGATGGTGGTATACGCCGCAGTGATCATCGCTGCGTATTATACTTCATATTTAAATATACCGGCTTTGGTTATTGGTTTATTTGGTACGAAGGCCGGAGCATATTTACAACCGCTCATGCATCGTTTCCTGGAATGGGCTCGTGAGAAGGTATCTATAAAAAAAGAGGGAGGTGAGTAACATAGGAGCAATTCTGTACAGCTCGGAAGACATGGGTTATATGATCGAGGGACTGGTATCCTATGAGGTAGGAGGACAGACTTTATGGATTACAACGACTCATGTCAGCCAGCTCATCATTACAATCGTACTGATCATAGTTGCTTTTGCAGTTCGAAACCGGATGAAAAAAGCCGAGGAAGTACCAGGAACTTTCCAGTGTCTTTGTGAAGCAGTCGTCGAGATGCTTGACAATATGGTCATTACGAATATGGGCAAAAGAGGCAGAAAGTATTGTAACTACATTATCACGCTGTTTATCTTCATTTTGCTGAGCAATATCGGAGGTATTTTCGGACTTCGTTCTCCGACAGCGGATTACGGCGTTACTCTTATGCTGGCACTGGTAACATTTGTGATGATTCATTACAATGGTATCCGGCATCAGAAGAAGGAGTACTGGAAGGGATATCTGGATCCGTTCCCGGTTTTCCTGCCGGTTAACATTATCAGTGAATTTGCGACGCCGGTTTCATTGTCATTGCGTCTTTTTGCCAACATGGTTTCGGGTACCCTGATTATGGCTTTATGGTATGCTTTAATGCCGCTGTTGTTCAGGTTTGTAGTTCCTGCGGCATTGAATGTTTACTTCGATCTGTTTTCGGGCGCCATCCAGACATACGTATTCTGTATGCTGACAATGATTTTTGTATCTCAGAGATTTCCTGAGGAATAGCGAAATCCCTTTAAGACGTTTTTTTTCGGAGGAGCAGGGAGATTCCGGAGAGGAAATGTGTACGACACATGGGGCTGCAGCCCTTTCTGCAGATATTTTAAAGTGATTCTAATTTGAGGAGGAATTAAATATGAATATTAGTGGACAGGATTTAATTTATGCATGTTCAGCTATCGGTGCAGGTATCGCTTTGATTGCCGGTGTTGGCCCTGGTATCGGTCAGGGTTATGCAGCTGGTAAAGGTGCAGAAGCAGTAGGTAGAAATCCTGGTGCAAAAGGTGACGTTATGACCACCATGCTGTTAGGTCAGGCTGTTGCCGAAACAACTGGTCTGTACGGTCTGTTAGTTGCAATCATCTTAATGTTTGTACATCCTTTCGGTTGATTGCTGGCATCTGGTTGGCAGATGTTCGATCAGAAATTAAGAAAGGAGGGATTGATAGTAGATGGAGCGACTATTTGGATTGGATTTTCAGTTGATACAGGATGTTCTGATTACCGGTATTAACATTTTTATTCTGTTCCTGGTACTGTCCTATGTCTGCATTGACATGATTCGTGATTTTATCCGGAAACGTCAGGAGAAAATCAAAGGCGAACTGGACTTTGCCGCTGCAGAAAAGAAGGATGCCATTGCCTTAAAAGAAGAATATGATGTAAAACTGAGAAATATTAATGCGGAAGCTGATGAGATTCTGGATGCTGCCCGTAAGAAAGCGCTGAAACAGCAGAATGAGATCATCGATCAGGCGAAGCAGGAGGCCGCAAGAATTCTTGCCCGCGCCGAGAACGAGATCGAGCTGGAGAAGAAGAAAGCGCTGGAAGACGTAAAGCAGGAGATGATTTCAATCGCATCTTTAATGGCAGCCAAGGTTGTTGCTGCCAATATTGACACGACTATTCAGGATTCTATGGTGGACGAGACCCTTAAAGAGATAGGTGAGAATACATGGCTAAGCTGATATCAAAGACATATGGCGATGCGCTTTTTGATATTGCTGTAGAAAGTAAGAAAACAGATGTATTCTTTGAGGAAGTAAAGGGGTTGGAAAAGGTTCTCACGGAGAATCCGGAGCTTTTAAAGTTCCTCGGACATCCGGATATTGAATTGTCAGAAAAAGTGACAACGGTGGAGAAGATTTTCCAGGGAAGGATCTCCGATGAAATCGTGGGACTTCTGCGGATCGTTGTTACCAAGGGAAGATCTTCCGAACTGATGAATATCCTGGATTATTTTATAGCAAAAACCAAGGAATTCAAAAAGATTGGTATTGCCAGTGTGACTTCTGCTTCGGAACTTTCCGATGTGCAGAAGCAGAAAATAGTAGAGAAACTGCTGTCCTCTACGTCTTACAAAGAGTTCGAGATGAGCTACAGGGTCGATCCTGAACTGATTGGCGGAATCGTGATCCGCATCGGCGACCGTGTGGTAGACGGCAGTGTCAGAAGCAAACTTTTAAATCTGAAAAGAGAGTTAAGCGGTATACAGCTGGCTTAAGGTTTGCGGGAAGGTATTCTGACAGAGGCGGTGGAGAACCGCAGTAATATATGAAAGAAGGTGCGAAAATCCCATGAATTTAAGACCGGAAGAAATCAGCTCTGTGATTAAAGAACAGATCGGCAGATATGCTTCGAAACTGGAAGTATCCGATGTGGGTACCGTTATTACGGTTGGTGATGGTATCGCACGTGTTTATGGACTTGAAAAGGCGATGCAGGGCGAGCTCCTTGAGTTCCCCGGTGATGTATATGGTATGGTGCTGAACCTGGAAGAGGACAACGTAGGTGTCGTCCTTTTAGGCAGTGCAAACAATATCAGTGAAGGTGATACGGTTAAGACAACAGGCCGCGTTGTGGAAGTTCCTGTTGGCGATGCTCTTATGGGCCGTGTAGTAAACCCTCTCGGTCAGCCCATTGATGGCAAGGGACCGATCATTACCGACAAATACCGTGCGATCGAACGTGTAGCGCCCGGTGTTATTTCCAGAAAATCCGTAGACACGCCGTTACAGACCGGTATCAAGGCGATTGATGCCATGGTTCCCATTGGACGCGGACAGCGAGAATTAATTATCGGTGACCGTCAGACAGGTAAGACGGCTATTGCTATTGATACAATTATCAACCAGAAAGGCAAAAACTGTAAATGTATCTATGTTGCTATCGGACAGAAAGCGTCTACAGTAGCATCTCTGGTTAATACCTTAAATGAATACGGTGCAATGGACTATACAACCGTTGTAGCTTCAACAGCCAGCGAACTTGCGCCGTTACAGTACATCGCTCCTTATGCCGGTGTAACCATCGGTGAAGAGTGGATGGAAAAGGGAGAAGATGTTCTCATCGTTTACGATGACCTGTCCAAACATGCTACGGCATACCGTACACTCTCCCTGCTTCTCAGAAGACCGCCGGGACGTGAAGCTTACCCTGGTGACGTTTTCTATCTGCACTCAAGACTGCTGGAACGTGCTGCACGTCTGTCCGACAAGCTGGGCGGCGGCTCCATTACAGCTCTGCCTATTATTGAAACTCAGGCCGGTGACGTTTCCGCTTACATTCCGACCAATGTAATTTCCATTACAGACGGTCAGATCTATCTGGAAACGGAAATGTTCAACTCCGGTTTCCGTCCGGCAATCAATGCCGGTCTGTCCGTATCACGAGTTGGTGGTTCCGCACAGATCAAGGCGATGAAGAAGATTGCAGGTCCTATCCGTATCGACCTTGCTCAGTACCGCGAGCTTGCTTCTTTCGCACAGTTCGGTTCCGATCTGGATGCCGACACAAAGGAGAAGCTGGATCAGGGTGCGCGGGTTAAGGAGATCCTGAAACAGCCTCAGTATTCACCTCTGGAGGTTGAGTATCAGGTTATCATTATCTACGCTGCAACACAGAAATATCTGCTGGATGTGCCGGTAGAAGATGTTTTAAGATTCGAAAAGGAACTGTTCGAGTTTGTGGATACCAGATATCCTGAACTGCCGGAGAAAATCCGTACAGAAAAGGCACTTACTCCTGAAATCGAGGAACTTTTGGTTAAAGTCATTAAAGAATTCAAAACTGAATTCAAGTAATAACAGGAAGCAGGTGATCTTATGGCCACAATGAGAGAAATCAAACGGAGAAAAACGAGTATACAGAGTACTCAGCAGATCACAAAGGCCATGAAGGTAGTTTCGTCCGCGAAGCTGCAGAAGGCCAAAGCAAAAGCTGAAGGTACAAAATCATATTTCGATTACATGTATGCTACCGTTTCCTCCATGCTGGCTAAATCGGGCTCGATTGATCATCCGTACCTCAAAGCAGGACAGTCGGAGAAGAAAGCCATCATCGCCATCACCTCCAACAGAGGTCTGGCAGGGGGCTACAACTCCAATATTGTAAAGCTGATTACCGGCGGCGATTTTAAGAAAGAGGATGTCAGTGTATATACCATCGGCCGCAAGGGCCGTGAGGTTCTGACAACTAAAGGCTACGAAATCGCAGGTGACTATTCAGATGCCATCGAAGCACCCCTCTATCAGGATGCTGTCGATGTGGGCAAGGCGGTTCTTGACCGGTTTGCTGCCGGTGAGATCGGAGAAATCTATCTGGCATATACCGTATTCAAGAACACGGTTGTTCATATTCCGAAGATGATCAAGCTTCTGCCGGTGGAGATGACACCTGCAGGAGAAGGTTCTGAAGCTTCAGCGGACGACAAGGCGCTGATGAATTATGAACCCTCTGCGGAAGAAGCTCTGGATTCCATCATTCCGAAGTATATCTACAGTCTGATCTACGGTGCCATGACCGAAGCAGTTGCTTCCGAGAATGGTGCACGTATGCAGGCGATGGATAATGCAACCAGCAATGCAGAGGCTATGATCGATTCCCTGTCCCTGTTATACAACAGAGCAAGACAGAGCTCGATTACCCAGGAATTAACAGAAATTATCGCAGGTGCAGATGCCGTAGGCTGATAAGCCCGGGGTTTTTGTACCGAAATATCGCATAAAAGGAGTTTAGATTATGGCAGAGAAAAATATCGGTAAGATAACTCAGGTTATCGGCGCCGTATTGGATATCAAGTTCAATACCGGCAGTCTGCCGGAAATCAACGATGCCATCAAAGTTCCGCTGAAAAATGGAAAGGATCTTACGGTTGAGGTTGCTCAGCATCTGGGCGATGATACGGTAAGATGTGTATCCATGGGACCTACAGATGGTCTGGTTCGTGGTATGGACGCAATCGCAACAGGCGCTCCCATCACGATTCCCGTTGGTGAAAATACACTGGGACGTATTTTCAACGTTCTTGGTCAACCAATTGATGAAAAGCCGGCTCCTGAAGCAACAGAATATTTACCGATCCACAGACCAGCTCCCACATTCGAAGAGCAGGCAACCTCCACAGAGATGCTGGAGACCGGTATTAAAGTCGTAGACCTGTTATGCCCTTATCAGAAGGGTGGTAAGATCGGTCTGTTCGGCGGTGCCGGTGTAGGTAAAACTGTATTAATTCAGGAACTGATCCACAATATTGCAACAGAGCATGGCGGTTACTCCGTATTTACCGGTGTAGGTGAGCGTACCCGTGAAGGTAACGACCTGTACTACGAAATGTCCGATTCAGGCGTTATCGAAAAGACAACCATGATCTTCGGTCAGATGAACGAGCCTCCGGGAGCCCGTATGAGAGTTGGTCTGACAGGTCTGACCATGGCAGAGTATTTCCGTGATAAAGGCGGCAAGGACGTATTGTTATTCATCGACAACATCTTCCGTTTCACTCAGGCAGGTTCCGAGGTATCCGCGCTGCTTGGCCGTATGCCTTCAGCCGTAGGTTACCAGCCCACGCTGCAGACAGAAATGGGTGCTCTTCAGGAGCGTATTACATCCACGAAGAACGGTTCCATTACATCTGTTCAGGCTGTATACGTACCCGCCGATGACCTTACCGACCCTGCTCCCGCAACTACATTCGCACATCTGGATGCAACAACCGTATTATCACGTTCCATCGTGGAACTTGGTATTTATCCGGCTGTAGATCCGCTGGGATCCACCTCCAGAATTCTGGATCCCCGTATTGTAGGTGAGGAACACTTCCGTGTTGCCCGCGGTGTACAGGAGATTCTGCAGAAGTACAACGAACTGCAGGATATCATCGCCATCCTTGGTATGGACGAACTTTCCGAGGAAGAAAAAGTTATCGTAGCAAGAGCAAGGAAGATTCAGAGATTCCTCTCTCAGCCTTTCTCCGTTGCAGAACAGTTCACCGGTCTGCCCGGACGTTACGTACCGATTTCCGAGACCATCCAGGGCTTCAGCGAAATTCTGTCAGGTAAATACGATGACATTCCTGAAAGCTGTTTCCTGAATGCAGGTAACATAGATGACGTTATTGCCCGCGTTAAAAAATAAGGGGGTATAACAGATGGCAGATATGTTTAAAGTAAAAGTCATCACACCCGACCGTGTATTTTATGAGGGCGATGTAGGCATGGTGGAGCTGAAAACGACAGAAGGCGATATCGGTGTTTACAAAAACCATATTCCGCTGACCTGTATCGTAGCACCCGGTGTATTAAACCTTCATGAGGCCGATGGTGTGAAAAAGGCTGCACTGCATACGGGATTCGTTGAAATCCTTCAGGATCAGGTGACCATCCTGGCTGAAGTGGCAGAATGGCCGGAAGAGATCGACAGAAACCGTGCAGAAGAAGCACGAATCCGGGCAGAAAGAAGACTTTCCGGCTCGGAAGGCTCTATTGACGTGACAAGAGCAGAACTCGCACTCAATAAGGCACTTTTAAGATTGAAACTCAGCGAGAAATAACATGTAACAGACCTGAGCCGTCTGGGCGGCGAAAGGGTCAGCATGCGCTGATGTATGAATAAAGCGGCGCCGGTTTTTCCTGAAAAGGAGAAAACGGTGCTGCTTTTGTATTAGTGGCAGAGCCTTCCCGGCTTTGAACAGATAATAATAAAATAATAATAAAAGCCAGCTCTATCGGGGATAGCCCCCGACGAAGCCGGCTTTTATTATAATGTGAGGGAAAGCTTTTTGGGAGATAGCTGTCATCTGCAAGCAGAAAAGATTCAGTAAAACAAAACGGAGACAACTATCCTCAGATAGTTATCTCCGTTGATAACAGCTAAATCTTGATTTAGATTATACATAAAAAAATCAAAAGTCAAGAAAAGTTCCGATTTTTCCTGAAACGGTACTGCTCAGCCTGAAAAGGTACTGCTCAGAGTTCGGCAGATGGAAATGGATATTGAAAGAAAACTGTTGTATCTGATTGAAAATCCAATTTCCTATTGTTTTCGCATAAATACATATGTTAGAATAAGATATCAGGCTCTACAGAGATCGGTGAGATCGGTCTTCTGATGCCGGTGAGTTTTGTATGGGAGGTCGCCATGAAACAGATACGATTAAAGGCAATGGCCAAGGTGAATCTGGGACTGGATGTGGTTGGAAAGAGAGAAGATGGGTATCATGAAGTCCGGATGATCATGCAGACAGTTAATCTTTATGATAAGATTTTTATTTCTGTCAGTGAGAAACCGGGGATACGTTTAAAGACCAATCTGAATTTTCTTCCGGTGAATGAAAACAATCTGATTTATAAAGCGGCAAAATTGCTGATGGATGAATTTGAGATAAAAGAAGGCGTGGATATTCAGCTGCAGAAATTTATTCCTGTTGCGGCGGGGATGGCGGGTGGAAGCACGGATGCTGCAACGACTCTGATTGGCATGAACCATCTGTTTGATCTGGGACTTTCACGCAGGCAGCTCATGGAGCGCAGCGTGAAGCTGGGAGCGGATGTTCCCTACTGTGTGACCGGCGGAACGGCTTTATCGGAAGGAATCGGGGAAATACTGACGCGGCTTCCCGATGTCCCCAGAGGTTATGTGCTGGTTGCAAAGCCGGGCATCAGTGTTTCCACAAAATTTGTATATACAAATCTGAAACTGGATCAGCTGGAAAAACATCCTGATATTGATGCGCAGATTGAAGCAATCCGCAGACAGGATTTTGTCCAGATGGCACGGTTGATGGGCAATGTCCTTGAAACGGTTACGATTCCTGAATATCCTGTTGTTCAGGAGATTAAGGATTTTATGATGGACTGCGGAGCGGTGAACGCCATGATGAGCGGAAGCGGTCCCACTGTTTTCGGTTTGTATACCAATCAGATTCAGGCGGAAAAGGCCTGCGAACGTTTAAGGGATGCCGGATTGGCAAAAATGGTATTTTTGACTACGTTTGTCGGGCAGAACCCGTATGCATAAAAAGTAACGTAAGGGGATGAAATTATGGTAGAAGATTTGCAGCTGGTCATAGCTGACAACATTCCGCTGCGGGATGCGGTATTTGAAACATTGAGAGAAGCAATTTTAAAAGGAGTATTGTCTCCGGGACAGCATCTGATGGAGATGCAGCTGGCATATCAGCTGGGAGTCAGCCGTACGCCGGTCAGAGAAGCGATACGTATGCTGGAACTGGAAGGGCTGGTCAATATGGTCCCCAGAAAAGGCGCCCGTGTTGCGGCTATTTCGGAAAAAAGCCTGTGTGATGTGCTGGAGGTAAGAAGGGTACTGGAGGAATTGAGCGTTCGTCTGGCGTGCACGCGCATGGAACGGGATGGTCTGGAAAAACTGGATGCCATTAATCAGCAGTTTATACGGGCCTGCCAGAGTGATGACGTGGTGCAGATTGCCCGTATTGATGAGAGCTTTCATGCAGTTATTTATGAAGCAGCCGATAATGCCAAACTGCTGCAGCTGTTGAATCAGATGCAGAATCAGATGTACCGTTATCGTATCGAATACATCAAATTAAAGGAACGCCGCCAGATTCTGGTGGAGGAACATAAAAAAATTATTCACTCTCTTGCCAGAAGAGACGCCGAGGCAGCGACGGAAGCAACGCGGGCACATATTTCACATCAGGAACAGTATGTGATGTCGGTGATTCAGAGTAATAAGTAGATAACTGGATGGTCTGGGGAATGCGACGCGAAGCGGGGATTGTCTGCTGTTACTGGAGGAGGTTTTCCAGGAGATCGGCGATGCGGAGGCGGAGGGTGATGCCCTGGGTGAGGGTGCTGTAGTCTTCTTCGGTGAGGGTTTGCTGCAGTTTGGTTTGGGCTTCTTCGGGAAACGTGGCGGTGGTTTCGTCGGTGAAACAGAGAGAGGGATAGAGGACACACCACCAGTTGTGTCCCTGGCCGTTTCCCAGTGTTACCAGCAGGGTGCGATAACTTCCCGGGGGGAAGGTGAGGTTTCCGTATGTCCGTGTGGGGAAGATACTTTTTGTGAAGCGGACAGTGCAGCCGGAATCGGAGGCGGATGCCGGTTGGGTTTGTACAGGAACATTTGCTGCCTGTTTACTTTGAATCAGTTCTTTTAGAATCCGGTTGGATTGTTCCTGGATGAAATCAAGATGTTCCTGAATCCATTCTGCAGCGGTATAGACACTTTCACAGTTTGAAAGGTATGGTTTCAGCACTTCGCACAGACGGGATTTGAAGACCAGTTTCAGTTCCTGATCTTCTTCGCTGTCGCTGTTGGCTACAACCCGGAGGCGCAGGACGGAATCCGAGATGGAATCTGCCCGGGCATAGACGGCATTGGCCTGAATCAGGGCAGTGTGAGCCAGAAGCATAAGTAAAAACAGGGTAAACAGCGCAGCTGTTTTGAGAGAAACGGGGAAATGTTCTTTATGGATTATTTTTCTGAATTTATTTTTAATTCCGGTTTTAAGTGTTTCAATATATTTGATTTTGGCTGCCTGATTTCTATAATAAAACATGGAATATCCTCCTTTTGCGGTTCATTGCTGTCTGCGATTCCTTATTGATTGCAGCTGTTTCCGATTTATAATCAGATTATTGACCGGAAATCCGGAATTTAATCCGGGTCAGGTCCGGAAATACTGCGCAAACATAAATTTCCCGCTCCGCATACGGTCTGCTTTTTTATTGGCAGATCAGGCGGCATTGCAAAAACCAGCAGGGCGCCCATGAGGCAAGTCCTGACAGCGGCATTTTCAGCCGCAGAAGGACTTCGTCTCATGGACGCCCTGCGTCCGTTTGGATATTAATTGTCCGGATAATAATCGTCTGAACGTCAATCGTCCTATTATTAATTGTTCACATACAGCCTGCCTCAAAAGCAGACCGCCTGTTAATTCTTCTTTTTAAGATTACGGATCTTTTTCAGAACCTTTTTGGCCATGGGCATTGCGTTTTCAATAAAGCGGTATGCCAGCGGGCGGAATACATAGCGGTATTCGCCGACGAATTCGGTGAATTCTGCGTTGAAACCGCTCTTGAAACGGTACAGTCCGTAAAGATGATTATCTTCACTTTTGTCACCGGAGATGCCGCGGAAGTCGTAGATACGGCATTTTTCTTCTACAGCCCAGCGGATCATCTCCCATTGAAGCAGATAGTTGGGCATCAGGTTGCGGTGGCTGTTGGAGGAGGCACCGTACATGTACCATACCTTGTCGTATACATGACAGGCGATTGTTCCGGCGATGGGTTCACCTTCTGCACTGTAAGCCATGTACAGACGGCACATGTCGCCCAGGTTGTCCAGCATGTCGGCAAAGTACTGTTCGGGACGAATCATGAACTGGTCTCTGGCGCCGGTTTCCACCATGATTTTGTAGAAGTCGGGCACAGCTTCCTTGCCGCAGATCTTAACGGTAACGCCTTTTTTTCTGGCCAGACGAATGTTGTAGCGGGTCTTGGGCTTAAACATGGCCAGGACTTCGTCTTCGCTCTTGCCTTCGATGTGCAGCATCATTACGTACTGGGGCTGGATATTTTCAAAATTGAGGGCCTTGGGAGCCAGAATGAATCCCAGATCTTCCATATGTTTCATAAATGTGGTCTCTGCAAATGTAACGTCGGGATCCAGTTTCAGTACGTAGGAGCGGAACTGTTTTGCCAGATCCTTTGCACCTTTTAAGAGCTCGCTGAGTACTTCTTTGTCATTAATGTCACATACAGGGCCGCGGGCTGCATACATCAGCGTGTAGGGGGTAGCGGGGATTTTGCGGATCAGTACGGACATGGCACCGCGGATGCTGCCGTCATCATTTCTTACAAGGATAGCACGGAAAGTCCAGAAAGGCTTCTGTTTGCTCCATGCATAAGTCTGGAGCAGCTCTCCTTTGGGATGATGTGTTACAAATTCTTCAAACTCCTCGTGATTTTCGGGACCTATAATTTCGTACATAATATAATTACTCCTTTATAACGTCTTACAATGATTCCACTTCTTTGGGAATAGAAGGATGTACAAACAGGGGGTTGACATTGAACTGAACAATGTCACCTTCGGCAAAGGGGGTGTCTGTCAGATCAATCATGACGTGAGCCACACCGCTGCGTCCCACGTAGGGAACACGGGCTTTTTTGCCGTTATGTGCAGAGGTTACCAGAACGGTTTTCCGGTAACGGTTTTTCAGCAGTTTTACAGCGATCAGGTGAACGATGCCGTGCATCAGCGGTTCGGGGTTATCCGCATAGCCCAGCATAATTCCGTCGCCGTGGCCGGCGCGTACCAGCCCCAGGCGGGAATCACGTTTTAAAACCGCGCAGGCCTGATAACCTGCGGTGCTGCCTTTGGGAAGCTCGGCGGTCAGGCAGATGGGTGCTTCCAGCCAGACAGAATTCTTCAGGCGGGAACCGCCGCGGGCGCATTTACCCAGAATAGCGGAACCGCATCTGACTGCATCCAGTCCCAGATTACCGAGAGACATGGTGGCTGCGGAATTGCAGATGTGGCGGATGCCGGGATCGATCCCCTGCTTTTTCAGAGCTTCTGTGGCTGAGAGAAGGCGGTCCAGCTGTCTGCGGGCTTCCTTTTCATATCCTGCGGGCTTTCCGTTCAGATGGCTGTAGCAGCCTTCGATCTTCAGAAAAGCGGGCAGCGCTGACAGATCGGGAATTCGGTTCCAGAGGAAGCCGTAACGGCCCATGCCTGTTTCGATGGCCAGATGAACCCGGGGCGCCAGCCCGGTTTCTTCTGAAAGCTCCTTTAAAAGGACTGCCTGCTTCATGCTTCCCAGCATGAAAATAATATCATTCTGCAGAAGTTCTGCGGCCTCCTCCTTATCCAGTGAAGGAGACATAAGCAGGATGTCCTCTTTGCAGCCGAAACGCCGCAGCGCAAGTGCCTCATTGGCATTGGTTACGGCAAAAAAATCAATATGGAGATTCTTCAGAATATTATACTCCCGTTCCAGGCCCATGCCGTAGCCGTTTTCCTTGACGACGGCGATCAGGCGGGCTTTCCCGATGGTTCCGCGGATAACCTGCACATTGTGTGCAATGGCGGAGGCATCGATCTTCATAACGGTCTGTTTCTGAAAAATAAGATTTCCATCAGAGTTCATGTATCGTATCCTGACTTTCTTATGTTTATAAATGATAAAATAGTAGTTTGCCCTTTGATTATATAGGCTCTTTTCTACTTTTGCAAGGTTTTGGGCGCTTCTTTTTCAGTTTACGGACATACTCCGGCATCTCCGGGGCACTTAATGAAAGGTTTGGGACATAATAGTGCTTGAATTCTGAGGGGATTCTGTGTAAAATGAGGTAACAGTTCAGCAGGGGCTGAACTTTTCTGAATGAGACAGATTTTATTAAGGAGGATTTTACAGATGGCTAAGACATGTGTTGCCGTAATTTTCGGTGGATGTTCTTCGGAACATGAGGTTTCCTGTGTTTCCGTACAGACAATCATCCGTGCAATGAATAGAGATAAATATGATATTGTTATGATTGGTATTACGAAAGAAGGGCAGTGGCTGAAAGCGGATTCCGTGGAGGATATCACTTCCGGTGCCTGGTACAGCAGTAAGGTGAAAGCGATGATTCTGCCTGACAGAGGCATTCACGGAATTATGCTTCAGAAGGAGGGAGAGATGCCTTCTTTTGTAAGAATCGATGTGGCATTTCCCGTGCTTCACGGACTGAACGGGGAGGATGGTACGATCCAGGGACTGTTTGAGCTGGCAGGTATTCCCTATGTGGGCTGCGGTGTTCTGGCCAGTGCCGCTTCCATGGATAAGTTTTATACCAAGATCATTGCAGCAACAACAGGTGTGCGTCAGGCTGCCTGGACTCCGGTGCTGGGTGAGGAACTGACAGCTGATGCGGAGTCTGTTCTTGACAGGGTGGAATCAGAGCGTACTTATCCGGTATTTGTGAAACCCTCCCGCGCCGGTTCTTCACAGGGTGTTTCCAAAGCTCATGACAGAAAAGAACTGAAGGATGCGCTTTTACTGGCGGCAGAGCATGACCGCAAGATTCTGGTAGAGGAAACGATTAAAGGCCGTGAGATCGAATGTGCCGTACTGGGAGCTTATGATCCCAAAGCCAGCGGCGTCGGCGAGATCGTGGCAGGCGATGTATTCTACAGCTATGATGCCAAGTACAGCAATCCGGAGTCGAAGACGGTGATCGACCCCGAGATGGCTGCAGAAACAGTGGAAGCTGTCCGCAGCTATGCTGTTGCCATTTTCAAGGCGCTGGACTGCTTCGGTCTGTCCAGAGTTGATTTCTTCGTATGTGAAGATGGAACCGTTGTATTTAATGAGATCAATACCCTGCCCGGTTTTACTGCCATCAGCATGTATCCCATGCTCTGGGGCGCAAGAGGCCTTGAAAAGGAAGAACTGGTGGACCGTCTGATCGCCATGGCAGCAGAACGTTAGGATGATGTGAGAGACAGATGAAGAAAGAAGTATTACTGACCATAAAAGGCAGACATAAGGAAAGGGGATCCGACTGGGAAGGCCTGGAGGTGATAACCACCGGCACTCTTTATGAAAAAAACAATTCTCTGTATCTGATCTATGATGAGGTGATGGGAGAGGATGAGGCGGATGTGAGTCACAGCCGGATCAAAATCCAGCAGGATCCGCTGACGGTGACAATGACAAAAAGCGGCGCGGTTGTAAGTGTCATGTCATTTTCAGAAAATTCCAGAGAAAAGTCCAGTTATGAGACACCTTTCGGAAGCTTTACCCTCGAGATCGATACAAGGGAACTCCTTTTTGAAAACCGGGAAGATTATCTCCGGCTGCAGATCAGGTATCAGCTTGAGATGAATTACGAATATTTTTCCGAGAGTGATATCAGTATTGAAGCAAAGCCCTGTATGTAGAAACCGCACTTTAGGTGCAGATATGCCCGGCTCTGAACAATACCGGCTCTGAACAATAACAGAAACACAAAACCCGCAGCAAAGAATCGCCTGCGGGTTTTGATATTGTATTAGTTATTGCTGCCAGCTTTTTTAAATCTGTCCAGAAACTTTTTCTTCTTCGGCGGAGCCAGAAGAGCACCGCGGACAGGTTTTGCTTTTGTAATGTAGATACCGCTGACGGTAGCTTTCAGTTCTGTCTTTAAAGGAAGCAGATCGAAAATCGCATCATCACACATCATGGTCATAACCCTGGGTCCGACTTTGACCTTTACGACGGGTATCTTGGAACGCTTCAGGTACCAGGGGGTCTGTTCAAGAACCTGTTTGGGAAGGCTGGTCGCATCTTTGATCTTCATACGTTTCTTGTCCACGACCATCAGACTTACTGTCTGAGCCATGGAATCCATAAGAGCCTGCTGTTCTGCCTGTTTCTTTTCCAGTTTTTTTCCTGTAAAATATAAAACGGTCAGAATTACGGCCATAACAACCAGAATCACAATCAGGACAATCCAGAAGTTCATAGAGAATATCCTCCTTTATATAATCACATATATTTTTATATTATAACATTTACAGACAAACCTTGCAATAAGAACAGAGTTAAAAATGCAAAAAACATGAAAAAACCGGTTGACATAATATTCTGCGGATGTTATAGTGTAAGATGCATTATTGAAAATGGTAGAATGCCCTTTTGGGGGCTTTTACTTATAGAAGTTCATTCTCCGATACTCCGAAGGAGTTCGGGAATACTGAATTCAGGTATCCGTAGTGCGGGCACCCGGATTGTCCGCATGAGTGTTTAGTTTAAATTAGGGGTGAAAGATCAATGGAGAAAAACAGAATACGACCGGTTCCTGCCGGTAAAAGCATTCGAATGAGTTATTCCAGAAAAAAAGAAGTCATTGAGATGCCGAATCTGATTGAAATTCAGCGTAATTCCTATCAGTGGTTTCTCACCGAAGGACTGAAGGAAGTTCTGGATGATATCTCACCCATTTCGGATTTCAGCGGCAACATGAATCTGGAATTTGTAGATTTCGTTCTTCGTACCGACAATATCAAGTACAGTATCGAAGAATGCAAGGAAAGAGATGCAACCTATGCAGCTCCTTTATGGGTAACCGTAAGGCTGAAGTCCACTACGGAAGAAGGAGAAATCAAAGAACATACTCATGAAGTCTATATGGGTGAACTCCCGCTTATGACCGATACGGGATCTTTTGTTATCAACGGTGCTGAGCGTGTTATCGTCAGCCAGCTGGTTCGTTCTCCGGGCATCTACTACGGTATGACCCATGATAAGCTGGGAAGTAATGAGCTGTACTCCTGTACTGTAATCCCCAACAGAGGTGCATGGCTGGAATATGAAACCGATGTCAATGATGTGTTCTATGTACGTGTGGACAGAACAAGGAAGGTTCCCGTAACTGTTCTGATCCGTTCCCTGCTGGGTGAAGGACATGCAAGCGATGAGGATATTTACGAATTATTCGGCCATGAATTAAAGATCGAAAAGAGTATCGAAAAAGAACCCAAACGAGTGGATGAACACGGCAATGACATCCGCGATTACAAGAGTGGTATTCTGGAACTGTACAAGAAGATCCGTCCCGGTGAACCGCCTTACGTGGAGAATGCTGCCAGCCTGATCGAGGGCATGTTCTTCGATTCCAGAAGATACGATCTGGCCAAAGTGGGCCGTTATAAATTCAATAAAAAGCTGCATCTGAAGAACCGGATCACAGGACATGTTCTGGCTGAGGATGTGGTATCTCCCGTAACCGGTGAGATTATTGCGGAGGCAGGAACCTGTGTAACAAAGGACATGGCAGCTGAGATTCAGAACAACGCTGTTCCCTACGTTATGATTCAGGCGAGAACCTCCAGCGAGGAGAAGGCTGTCAAGGTTCTGTCCAATCTGATGGTTGACCTGAAGCAGTTTGTATCCTGCGAACCCCGTGAACTGGGCATCACAGAAGATGTATTCTGGCCTGTTCTGAAAGAACTGCTGGACGAGTATTCTTCTTCTGAAGAAGAACTGTTTGCAGCAATCCGCAGAAGTGTTCATGAGCTGATTCCGAAGCATATTACGAGAGACGATATTTTTGCCTCTATTAATTATAATATTCATCTGCAGTACGGTATCGGCAATACTGACGATATCGATCACCTGGGCAACAGAAGAATTCGTGCGGTGGGCGAGCTGCTCCAGAATCAGTACCGGATCGGTTTGTCCAGAATGGAACGTGTGGTAAGAGACCGTATGACCACACAGGACAGTGATTCCATTACGCCTCAGAATCTGATCAATATCAAGCCTGTTACGGCAGCGGTTAAGGAATTCTTCGGAAGTTCCCAGCTGTCACAGTTCATGGATCAGAACAACCCGCTGTCAGAGCTGACTCACAAGAGACGTCTGTCAGCCCTTGGTCCCGGTGGTCTGTCCCGTGACCGTGCAGGTTTCGAGGTCCGCGACGTACATTACTCCCACTACGGACGTATGTGCCCCATTGAGACCCCGGAAGGTCCCAACATCGGTCTGATCAACTCACTGGCTACCTATGCCCGTCTGAATGAATACGGATTTATCGAGGCTCCCTACCGTGTGGTTGACCATCAGGAAGATCCCGAGAATCCGAGAGTAACGGATCAGGTTGTCTATATGACGGCGGATGAGGAAGATAACTATATTGTAGCGCAGGCGAATGAAGAACTGGATGAGAACGGCCATTTTGTACGTCAGAATGTGTCCGGCCGTTTCAGAGAAGAGACAGCCGAGTTCGACAGAAGAAAAGTCGATCTGATGGACGTATCTCCCAAGATGGTATTCTCCGTTGCGACAGCCATGATTCCTTTCCTGGAACACGATGATGCAAACCGTGCTCTGATGGGATCCAACATGCAGCGTCAGGCGGTACCTCTTCTGACAACAGAAGCTCCTGTTGTAGGTACCGGTATGGAAGCCAAGGCTGCCGTTGACTCCGGTGTATGTGTAGTTGCGAAACATGCAGGTACGGTTGAGCGTGCTACTTCCAATGAGATCGTAGTCCGCACCGAAAGCGGTGAGAAGGATGTATACCATCTGACCAAGTTCAAGAGAAGCAATCAGTCCAACTGCTATAACCAGAAGCCCATCGTGTTTAAGGGTGACAAGGTTGAGATGGGTGAGGTGATTGCGGACGGTCCCTCCACATGCAATGGTGAGATCGCTCTGGGCAAGAACCCTCTGATCGGTTTCATGACCTGGGAAGGCTACAACTACGAGGATGCTGTACTGTTAAGCGAGCGTCTTGTAAAGGATGACGTATATACATCTGTTCATATTGAAGAATATGAAGCAGTTGCAAGAGATACAAAGCTGGGACCGGAAGAAATCACCCGTGATGTTCCAGGTATCGGCGAAGATGCACTGAAGGATCTGGACGAGCGCGGTGTGATCCGCATCGGTGCAGAGGTACGTGCAGGAGATATTCTGGTCGGTAAGGTTACACCGAAGGGTGAGACGGAACTGACTGCAGAAGAAAGACTGCTGCGTGCCATCTTTGGTGAAAAAGCAAGAGAAGTAAGAGATACTTCCCTGAAGGTTCCTCACGGTGCCTACGGTATCGTTGTGGACGCAAAGGTATTCAGCAGAGAGAACAATGATGAACTGAATCCCGGTGTGAATCAGTCTGTTCGTATTTATATCGCACAGAAGAGAAAGATTTCCGTCGGTGATAAGATGGCCGGCCGTCACGGTAACAAGGGTGTCGTTTCCAGAGTGCTTCCGGAAGAAGATATGCCTTTCCTGCCCAACGGACGTCCTCTGGACATCGTCCTGAACCCTCTGGGTGTGCCTTCACGTATGAACATCGGACAGATTCTGGAGATTCATTTAAGTCTGGCATCAAGGATCCTGGGCTTCAATGTGGCAACTCCCGTATTTGACGGTGCAAACGAAATTGATATTCAGGATACTCTGGAACTTGCCAACGATTATGCCAATATGGAATGGGAAGATTTCCAGGAGAAATACAATGATACATTACTCCCTGAAGTGATGCAGTATCTGGGCGATCATCTGGAACACAGAGCGCTGTGGAAGGGTGTTCCGATTTCCAGAGACGGTAAGGTACAGCTCCGTGACGGCCGTACCGGCGAAGAATTCGACAGCCCGGTTACAATCGGACACATGCATTACCTGAAACTGCATCATCTGGTAGATGATAAGATCCATGCGCGTTCTACAGGTCCTTACTCACTGGTAACACAGCAGCCTCTGGGCGGTAAAGCTCAGTTCGGCGGTCAGCGTTTCGGTGAAATGGAAGTATGGGCACTGGAAGCATATGGCGCAGCATATACCCTGCAGGAAATCCTTACCGTCAAGTCTGATGACGTTGTAGGACGTGTGAAGACTTACGAAGCGATCATCAAGGGCGAGAATATTCCGGAACCCGGTGTTCCCGAATCATTCAAGGTTCTGCTGAAGGAGATGCAGTCCCTGTGTCTCGATATGAAGCTTCTGCGTGAGGACGGTACTGAAGTTGAAATCAAGGAAAGCGTTGATTATACTCCGAATCCGGGCAGCATGAAGATGCTGGAGGAAAGCGATTCCTCCTACCGCGAATCAAAAGAGGATTTCCACGCGAAGGGATATCAGGTAGGCACCAGCAACGAAGAAGGTGAATTCATTGCGGAAGAACCTGATGAAGAATTCAATTTTGAAGAGATGTCTTTCGAAGACGAAGATGATTTCGGCGACGATAAATAATTACGTTAGTGATAGATATTGATGGAGGAACCGGGAACCGCATGCGTCAGGATGCTGTTCCCGGCAATAGAAGGGAGTGCCGCTCATGTCTGATTCAGCGAATGAAACCTATCAGCCTTTGGTGTTTGATGCGATTAAAATAGGCCTTGCTTCACCGGAAAAGATTCTGGAATGGTCCAGGAAGAAGAACAGTGATGGTGAGGTTAAAAAACCCGAAACAATCAACTACAGAACCCTGAAGCCGGAAAAAGACGGTCTGTTCTGCGAGAAGATTTTCGGACCCAGCAAGGACTGGGAATGTAACTGTGGTAGATATAAAAAGATCCGCTATAAAGGCGTTATCTGTGACCGCTGCGGCGTTGAAGTAACGAAGGCAAGCGTCCGCAGAGAACGTATGGGTCATATCAAACTTGCAGCACCTGTATCTCATATCTGGTACTTTAAAGGTATTCCCAGCCGTATGGGACTGATTCTGGAGATGTCTCCCAGAACTCTGGAGAAGGTACTGTACTTTGCTTCTTATGTCGTACTGAATCCGGTACCCAAGCCGATTACCGATCCGGATCCGGAAAAGGATAAGAAGATTCCCAAATTAAAATACAAGGATGTTCTTTCCGAGAAAGAATATCGTGAAGCATATGAATATTATGGCGAAAGTCTGCGCGTAGGTATGGGTGCGGAAGCTGTTCAGGAGCTTTTACAGGACATCGATCTGGAAAAAGAATCCGAAGAACTGAAGACCGCTTTAATGACTGTTACCACCAGCCAGAAGAGAGCCAAGATTATCAAAAAGCTGGAAGTCGTGGAAGCATTCCGCAAGTCCGGCAACAAACCGGAATGGATGATTCTGACCGTTATACCGGTTATCCCTCCGGATCTGCGTCCCATGGTTCAGCTGGACGGCGGCCGTTTCGCTACCTCCGATCTGAACGATCTGTACCGCAGAATCATCAACAGAAACAACCGTCTTGCAAGACTGCAGGAACTGGGTGCTCCTGACATCATTGTAAGAAACGAAAAACGTATGCTGCAGGAAGCAGTTGATGCGCTGATCGATAACGGCAGAAGAGGCCGTCCCGTAACAGGCCCCGGCAACCGTCCTCTGAAATCCCTTTCCGATATGCTGAAGGGCAAACAGGGCCGCTTCCGTCAGAACCTGCTGGGTAAGCGTGTTGACTACTCCGGACGTTCCGTTATCGTCGTAGGTCCCGAACTGAAGATTTACCAGTGCGGTCTGCCCAAAGAGATGGCAATCGAGCTCTTTAAACCTTTCGTTATGAAGGAACTGGTTGCTGACGGTACCGCTCATAACATCAAGAGTGCCAAGAAGATGGTGGAGAGACTTCAGGCCGAGGTATGGGATGTGCTGGAAAAGGTTATCAAAGAACATCCTGTTATGCTGAACCGTGCTCCTACACTGCACAGACTTGGTATTCAGGCATTTGAACCCATTCTGGTTGAAGGTAAGGCAATCAAGCTGCATCCTCTGGTATGTACCGCTTACAATGCCGACTTCGACGGTGACCAGATGGCTGCTCATCTGCCGCTGACCATGGAAGCACAGGCGGAATGCCGTTTCCTGCTGCTTTCTCCCAACAACCTGCTGAAACCTTCCGATGGTGCACCTGTAGCCGTTCCTTCACAGGATATGGTACTGGGTATTTACTATCTGACACAGGAACGTCCCGGTTCCAAAGGTGAAGGAAAGTTCTTCAAGAATCTGAATGAAGCAATTCTTGCTTACGAAAATGGATATATCACGCTGCAGAGCCGCATTACCGTCCGCGTTGTCAAGACCATGGATGACGGACGTGTTGTATCCGGCAATGTAGAGTCCACGCTGGGCCGTTTCCTGTTCAATGAGATCATTCCTCAGGATCTGGGCTTTGTGGACAGAAGCATCCCCGGCAACGAACTGAAGCTGGAGATCGATCAGCTGGTTGCGAAGGATTCCAAGGGCGAAAAGATGGGTCTGAAGGATATCCTGAAGAGAGTTATCAATGTACATGGTGCTACGGATTCCGCAGAAGTACTCGATAATATCAAGGCCATCGGTTACAAGTATTCCACACGTGCAGCTATGACGGTATCTATTTCCGATATGTGCGTACCGAAGGATAAGAAAGTAATGATCGCCGAAGCTCAGGCTACTGTCGACAAGATCGCCATGCATTACCGCAGAGGTCTGTTGACAGACGAAGAGCGTTATAAAGAAGTAATCAATGTATGGAAGAAGACTGACGATGAACTGTCGGCCAAACTGATGGATCTGAGCAACATGAGTGCTTACAACAACATCCGTATGATGGCTGACTCCGGTGCCCGTGGTTCTGCAAAACAGATCAAACAGCTGGCCGGTATGCGTGGTCTGATGGCCGATACAACCGGTAGAACTATCGAGCTGCCCATCAAGTCAAACTTCCGTGAAGGTATGGACGTACTGGAATACTTCATTTCCGCTCACGGCGCTAGAAAAGGTATGTCCGATACCGCTCTGCGTACTGCCGACTCCGGTTATCTGACCAGACGTCTGGTAGATGTATCACAGGATCTGATCATCCGTGAAGTAGACTGCTGTGAAGGCGAGAGCGAAATCCCCTACATGGAAGTTGCAGAGTTCCCCCGCGTGGAATCTCTTGAGCAGCGTATCACAGGACGTGTAGCAGCTGAAGATATTGTGGATCCTGCCGATCCTTCCCGCGTGATTGTGAAGAAGAACCATATGATCTATCCTGCGAGGGTAGAGCAGATTGTGAAGGCAGGAATTAAGAGAGTCAAGATCCGTACCGTACTGAGCTGCAAGTCACATATCGGTGTCTGCGCGAAGTGCTACGGTGCCAACATGGCAACCGGACGTCTTGTACAGGTTGGTGAAGCAGTTGGTATCATCGCTGCACAGTCCATCGGTGAACCCGGTACACAGCTGACCATGCGTACATTCCATTCCGGTGGTGTTGCCGGCGACGATATTACACAGGGTCTTCCCCGAGTTGAGGAACTTTTTGAGGCAAGAAAGCCGAAAGGTCTTGCCATCATTTCCGAAATCGACGGTGTAGTAACGGTTAAGGAAACAAAGAAAAAACGTGAAGTCATCATTGCCGGTGACGATGGTACGACCAAGGAATACCCTATCACCTACGGTTCACGAATCAAGGTATTCGACGGCGATGTGGTAAGAGCCGGTGACGAGCTGACAGAAGGTAGTGTAAATCCTCATGACATCCTGAAGATCAAAGGTCTTCGTGCCGTACAGGATTACATGATCCGTGAAGTTCAGAGCGTATACCAGCTGCAGGGTGTTGATATCAACGATAAACATATCGAGATCATCGTTCGTCAGATGCTGAAGAAGGTGAAGATCGAGGATCCCGGTGACAATACGGAACTCCTGCCCGGAACATCCGTTGATGTACTGGAATTCAATGACATCAATGACAAACTGGCAGCGGAAGGCAAGAAGCTTATGACCGGCAAACAGGTTATGCTTGGTATCACCAAGGCTTCTCTTGCTACCAATTCCTTCCTGTCTGCAGCTTCCTTCCAGGAGACCACCAAAGTTCTGGCCGAAGCCGCAATCAACGGCAAGGTTGACCCGCTGATTGGTCTGAAAGAGAACGTTCTGATCGGTAATCTGATTCCGGCGGGTACCGGTATGAAGAGATACCGTTCCGTTAAGCTGGATACAGATAAACCGGAAGTTATCGATATGGCAGATGATTTTGAAGAAACAGAGGAAACATCCTATGCGGATGTACCCGGCGTGGATGCAGAAGTATCTGCCGCAGATCAGGATTTTTATGATGAAGATTCCGCTGATTCTTTCGAGGATGGTGTGGATGCCGGATTCAGTGAACTGCTGAAAGCATTGAAGGACGAAGATTTTTCCGATAAGGAATAACTGCTGATTTTATAATAAAAACCGAAAGAACCGGATGGCTGGTAAGGCTATCCGGTTCTTTCGGTTTTTACTGTATAGATACAGAAACAAGGGCCGCCGGACAGAGTATGCGGACTTTAATTTTTTGAATTCAATATTCTTTTCATAAATCTTAAAAAGTGCATAAAATTGTGACAATAATATTCCCTAAAATTCTGGGTAATTTTACAGAATCTTTTGTAACACAACTGATTTAAGTTGTAGAAAATGTTCATTTGAACAAGAAAAAACAGAGCTTATATAGATTATTCTAACCAAGTTAGACTAATAAAATAAAAAACAAAATAAAATTATAACAATTTTCGCTTGATATTTGATAGAATTATGATAAAATTATTATAGTTCATGCTACGAGCTACGAGAAATAGAATTAATGGGGAGGTAAAGTTATGAACTTAATGTTTGTTGCGGCAGCTGCAGGCGTTCTTGCACTTTTATTTGCACTGGTTCTGACCGGCAAGGTTAATAAAGTGTCAGAAGGTACAGATCGGATGAAAGAAATTGCAGCTGCAATTGCTGAAGGCGCAAGAGCATTTCTGTTTGCAGAATACAAAATTCTTGCAATTTTTATTGTAGTGCTTTTCGTCGTTATTTTACTGGTCAGAGATCCGTTAACAGCAGTTTGTTTCCTTTGCGGCGCACTGCTTTCCATCGCTGCAGGATACTGCGGTATGAACGTTGCTACCAGGGCTAATGTAAGAACTGCCAATGCAGCAAAAGAGAGCGGTATGGCAAAAGCTTTATCAGTTGCTTTTTCCGGCGGTGCTGTTATGGGTATGTGTGTAGCAGGTCTTGGTCTTCTTGGTGTCAGTGCTATCTATGCAGTCACCGGCAATGCGGACATTCTTTTCGGTTTCAGTCTGGGTGCATCTTCCATCGCTTTATTTGCACGTGTAGGCGGCGGTATTTATACAAAGGCTGCTGACGTTGGTGCTGACCTTGTTGGTAAGGTAGAAGCAGGTATTCCTGAAGATGATCCCCGTAACCCCGCTACCATCGCCGATAATGTTGGCGATAACGTAGGTGACGTTGCCGGTATGGGTGCCGACCTTTTTGAATCCTATGCAGGATCTCTGATTTCTGCAATCACACTTGGTCTTGCAGGTTCTTTTGGTGCAGTTAATCTGGCGGCAGAAAAAGCAGCTGTTTTCCCGGCTCTTCTTTCAGGCCTTGGTATTGCAGCTTCCATTATCGGTACTTTTATGGTACAGGGCAAAGAAGGCGGAAACCCTCAGAAGGCTTTGAACAGAGGTACCTATACTGCTTCTGCTATTGTAGTGGTCGGTGTAGCAGCATTAAGTTATGCTTATCTTGGCAGCATGATGCCTGCAGTTGCCATCATTGCGGGTCTGATCGTTGGTCTGCTGATTGGTACCATCACTGAAGTATACACATCCGGTGATTACAAATCAGTTAAGAAGATTGCTGAGCAGTCTGAAACCGGTGCGGCAACAACCATTATTTCCGGTCTTGCAGTAGGTATGCAGTCTACAGCAATCCCGATTCTTCTGATCTGTATAGGTATCTTTGTTGCATTCCAGTGCTGCGGTCTGTATGGTATCGCACTGGCAGCGGTAGGTATGCTTTCCACAACAGGTATCACCGTAGCAGTTGATGCGTACGGTCCCATCGCTGACAATGCCGGCGGTATTGCAGAGATGTCCGGTCTGGACGAATCTGTTCGTGACATCACAGACTCTCTTGACGCAGTCGGTAATACAACAGCAGCTATGGGTAAAGGTTTTGCTATCGGTTCGGCAGCTCTGACAGCTATGGCTCTGTTTGTATCTTATGCACAGGCAGCTGGTCTGGAAACAATAGATGTTCTGAATCAGACAACCATTATCGGTCTTCTGATCGGAGGTATGCTTCCTTTCCTGTTCTCTGCATTTACCATGGAATCCGTATCCAAGGCAGCTTACAGTATGATTGAAGAAGTAAGACGTCAGTTCCGCGAAATTCCCGGAATCATGGAAGGTAAAGGTAAGCCTGACTACGCATCATGTGTAGATATTTCTACAAAAGCAGCTTTAAGAGAGATGATCATCCCCGGTATCATGGCAGTTGCAGCCCCCGTTCTGGTTGGTGTTCTGCTTGGTAAAGAAGCCGTTGGCGGTATGCTGGCAGGTTCTCTGGTTACCGGTGTACTGATGGCAATCTTCATGTCCAATGCCGGCGGTGCATGGGACAATGCGAAGAAGTACATTGAAAACGGCAACCACGGCGGCAAAGGCAGCGAAGCACACAAAGCAGCCGTAGTCGGCGACACAGTAGGTGACCCCTTCAAAGACACATCAGGCCCGTCCATCAACATCCTGATCAAACTCATGACCATCGTAGCACTGGTATTCTACGGATGCTTCATGGGCGTACTGCTGTAAAAAAGTCAAAAATCAGCCAGGCTGAGAACGACAACAAAAAAGCCGGCTGAAACAACAAAATATATACACAAAAAATAAGGCGCTGTATCCCCCAACCGGACACAGCGCCTTATTAATATGCGCCTTTCTCCCGTGTATCATTCACGTTCCATAGCGGATACAGAAACAACCTATGCCGGTCATTCCGCCTCATAACATAACAAATCCGCAGGAACCCAAATGATAACACAACATATACTGGTTATGAGAGACTCTGGCGGTGATACTATGTCGGATTCATACGGTGCAGGAGCTGTATCTCCTTTATCCCGGCTGACACCCGGACAGGAATTTGTGATAGATGCTTTTGATGCTGAGGCCATGGATGAAAATCTCATATGTCGTCTGGAGCACCTTGGTTTTCAGGCGGGCAATAGAGGAATCTGTCTGTACCGGAATCCCGGGAAGGGCTCCCTGGCATTTCGCATTAATGGCAGTGTGATTGCGCTGCGCGTGGAGGATGCGGCAATGATCCGGGCGGTATGTATGGAGAAGGAAAAGGAGAAAACTGTCTGCGTGATGCTCACCGGGAATCCCAATGTGGGAAAAAGTACCGTTTTTAACCGTCTGACGGGGCTGCACCAGCACACGGGAAACTGGCCGGGGAAAACAGTGGAGCTGGCAGAAGGCTCCTACTCTTATTTATATCCGGATTCGCATGGGGCTGTTGACACTGTAAAACAGTACCGTGTCATCGATCTGCCGGGTACTTATTCTCTTCAGGCAAGATCGGAGGAGGAGCGTGTTACCGCGGATGCTCTGAAAGCGCGGCTGGCGGATGTGGTTGTTGTGGTGTGTGATGCCTCCTGCCTTGAAAGGAGCCTTCGATTTGCTCTGGAAGTCAGGGAAATGTGTACGGGGGAGATCCGTGAAGAGCAGAACTGCAGCAATTTCGGGGATGGAAAAGCGAAGACTTCCGACCGGGATGATTCTGTCAGGAGACCTGTATCTGTGGTTCTGTGTGTGAATCTCTGCGATGAAGCTGAGAAGAAAGGGTTCACGATTGATTATGAACGGCTGGAGCAGCTGACGGGCTGTCCGCTGGTGAGGACCTGTGCCGCCCGGGGAAAAGGCATAGAGGATCTGAAAAAAGCCGTAGCGGAATGTACTGCCGGAACATCAATGGAAGCGTGCAGTGCCGGCGCGGCGGAAATTTATTCTCCAGATCGGCAGAAAGATGCAGAGAATGGAAGACGCAGAGAGATTGCCTGCCGTGCTGCTGAGATTGTAAAACAGACGGTTCAGGTAAAAGATGAAAGATACTGGCACAGAGATTACAGGATCGACCGCTTCCTGACTTCTCCGGTGACGGGAAGCTTCTGTATGCTGTTTCTGCTTTTTATTCTGTTCTGGCTGACAATTACCGGAGCCAACTATCCCTCTGAGTTTTTAGCCTCTCTTTTTAACTGGATGAGTATGAAAATGGAGATACTGCTGAGGGCGGTTCACTGTCCTGACCTTCCTGCAGGACTGTGGCTTGACGGAATCTGGAAAGTAAGCAGCTGGGTTGTATCGGTTATGCTTCCTCCTATGGCGATTTTTTTTCCTTTGTTCACGATTCTGGAAGATCTGGGATATCTGCCCCGTGTGGCATTTCATCTGGACGGATGCTTCAAAAAATGTCACGCCTGCGGAAAGCAGGCACTGACCATGTGCATGGGGCTGGGCTGCAATGCGGTGGGTGTAACCGGCTGCAGGATTATCGACACGGAAAAAGAGAGGCTGGCTGCTATTCTGACCAATTCCCTGATTCCCTGCAATGGGCGTTTCCCTGCTCTGATTACCTTGATTACCATGTTCTTTGCGGGAGGCAGCGCTTTTGCCGGCGGACTGGTCATGTGCATGGCGGTTCTTCTGTCGGTTTTTATGACATTTCTGGTGACAGCACTGCTTTCGGCCTTACTGAACAGGGGAAAACAGTCATGCTTCATTCTGGAACTTCCGCCTTACCGGAAGCCTCAGTTCGGA
Source organism: Lachnospiraceae bacterium (assembly GCA_022774705.1). Taxonomy (GTDB): domain Bacteria; phylum Bacillota; class Clostridia; order Lachnospirales; family Lachnospiraceae; genus TWA4. Next base: position 68,324 of record JALFLM010000129.1, read on the forward strand.
CAGATTCTGATCCGTTCTCTGCTGGATCGGACGATGTTCGTTCTGGGTCGCGCGGTGATGGCGGCGGCTCCGGCCGGTGCGCTGATCTGGCTTCTGGCTAATGTGCGGATAACCGGAGGAGGTCCGGGCACAGATGCCCGCACACTGCTTTCTGTTATAACCGGGGTACTGGATACGCCTGCAGCCTTCATCGGACTTGACGGGTCGATTCTGCTTGCCTTCATCCTGGGATTTCCGGCCAATGAAATCGTACTGCCGGCTATTCTGATGTGCTACCTGGCACAGGGCAGTCTGGTGGAGATACCGGCATTGGGACAGCTGAAAGCTCTGCTTCTTGCCAACGGGTGGACCATGGAAACAGCGCTGTGTGTACTGGTGTTTACCCTGTTTCACTGGCCTTGCGCCACCACCTGCATGACGATTCACAAAGAAACGGGAAGCAGGAAATGGACTGCTGCGGCATTTCTGATACCAGCGGCTTGCGGATGTGTGCTGTGCGGGGGGATTCATCTTTTCTTCTCCCTGCTGGATGGATACTTGCTTTTTTGAGAAAATTTCGTTACTATGGAATAGAACAAAGAGAGGTAAGCTGGAATTATGGCTGATTTAAGAGACTATATAAAATGGCGCGGAGATCTGACTTTTGAGCAGTCTCCTTTTAATGAGGTGGATAACCTGATTTTTTCATATATTGCGTATATGAATTTTTCGGGAATTGTGCCGGAAAATACCAGAGATGATCCCGACGGTGATACAGGAAATGGTACCGGCGATGATACAGGGAATGCTGCCGGCAATGATGCGGAGAAAGCTCCGGGCAGGATTACGATACGGGAGGCTTCAGAACGGTTCTGGGAGCTGCACACGGAGCAGGAGGTCCTTGACAATCCCACAATGACCAGACCGCTTCCGTTCGTATTCCGGGATCTGGCCGCTTCCAGACGGTTCGGCAATCTGTATCTCTCCGATTACAGAAATGAAATTGATGAGGATTCCCGGAAGCAGTTTGCTGCAATCCGGATCCATCTGGGAGAGAACCGGTATTATCTGGCATTCCGTGGTACTGATGAGACGATGGTGGGATGGCAGGAGGATTTCAATATGGTCTGTATTCCTGAAGTACCATCGGAAAAACGTGCTGTGGAGTATCTCCTGGAGGCTATGCAGCGCCGGGAAAGACCCGGAGAAGAGAAACCGGAATTTTATATCGGAGGCCATTCAAAAGGCGGCCATCTGGCCGTTTATGCGGCTGTACACTGCTATGAACGGTTTCGGGACCGGATTATTCAGGTATTCAACAATGACGGACCGGGGGTCAGCGCAGCCATTGCAGCCGGGGAAGCTTATCAGAAAATGCTGCCGCGGCTGGTATCTTACGTTCCGGAGCAGTCCTTTTTCGGACTGATGCTGATACATGAGGAGACCACATACACCGTAAAAAGCAGCCGGTCAGGACTGATGCAGCATGACTGTCTTTCATGGGAGGTTCTGGGGACGGAGTTTGTCAGGGTTCACGGCGTCAGCGCCCAGAGCAGAAAAACCAATGACGGGCTGAAAAAATGGCTGGAAGGTCTTACCCCGGAAGAACGGCAGAAAATTACGGAACTGATCTTCGGCTCTTTTTCTCTTGCCGGTATTCGGAATATAGGGGATTTTGCCGCTCTGACGCCGAAAAAGCTTTATGATATGGTGTGTAACTTAAAAGGCATGGATGCAGAGCAGAAAGCTCTGGTGAACAGAGCCTTCCGTCTTCTGATCCATGCCTTAAAAGGAAAAGAAAAGTGACGATTCAACCGGTATTACTGGTTTTTGGTCTTCTTCTTTTTCTTGTCTTTGTCTTTGTCCTTTTTACGTTTCTCTTTTGCCTTATCAGATACACCGGAGGGATCCTCGATTACCGGTTCTGTCTCCGCCGGCCCGGGAACCGGAGTTTCTTCCGGATACACGATGGAATCCATGCTGTACTTTGCAGCATACAGATCGTAAGCATTCTGATAGGTTTCTCCGCCGTGGTGATGCATCTGGTACTGGTATTCATGGGTGTCGAGGCCGCCCTTCTGAGCTGTCTGAATCTTGTTCAGCGCGATATTGGAACAGTGGTCGGAGATTCGTTCCAGGTTATTCAGAAGTTCCACAAAAGAGATACCACTCTGTATATTGCATTCATTATTCATCAGACGCTCAATATGTTTATCCTTCAGACCGGCCTGAAGCTCATCGATAACCTCTTCCAGAGGCTCTACCTGAAGCGCCAGATTCAGATCTCCGGTCTCCGTAGCCTGGACAGTGGTATTCAGAATGTCTGTAACAGCTTCGCAGATCATCTTCAGTTCTCCAAGGGCACGGGCTGAGAAGCTGACTCCGTTTTCATGGTCGTAAATGGCAACTTCCATAATATTGACAGCATGATCGCCGATACGCTCCAGATCGACCAGACTGTGAACCATTTCGCTGACGCGCAGGTTGTCCCTGTCGGTAATATCCAGCTGGTTGATGCGGACAAGATAGTTGCTGACGCTGCTTTCGTATTTGTCCAGGAGCTGTTCGCGCTCGTTGATTTTGGCAATCACATCTTCCGAATAATTCTCGAACAGCATCAGAGAGTCACGGAAGCTTTTGTGAGCAAGATGAGCCATGGTAATGATAGCTTTGCGGCACTGTTCGATAGCCAGGTTGGGAGAAGTCAGCAGATGCTCGTTCAGAGAATCGAGAACCTTTTCTTCACCGGTGGTTTCGTCATCTTTGATAACCGCGTAGGCAAATTTGATAATAAAGTTAACACAGGGAAGCAGAATGAGACCTGTAACCAGATTGAAACAGGTGTGGAAATCTGCGATATTACCACGGTTTACAGTAGCGGTCCAGCAGTTAAATCCGAACAGTGACTGATATCCGTAGATGGCAGCCATGAAAATAAGCATACCGACCACGTTGTTGGTTACATCGATCAGCACGGCGCGCTTTGCAGGTTTTTTGCCGCCGATGCTTGCCAGAATAACGGTAATGCACTTACCCACATTCATACCCAGGATAACGGGAACCATAACGTTGAAACGGATGGCACCGGTGGAACTGAGAGCCTGAATGATACCGACAGATGCAGAGGAGCTCTGCAGGAGAGCGGTAATGGCTGCACCGAGAAGAACGCCGAGAACCGGGTTGTCAAACATGAGAATCAGTTCCTGGAACCAGGGCATCTCCTTCAGGGGAGTCAGTGTATTCTCCATGGTACTGATACCGAAGAAGATCATACCGAGACCGAGGAAAAGGCTGCCGATATCCTTGCGCTTCCGGTCTTTGCAGAACAGGATCAGGAAGGCGCCGATGGCAATCAGCACAGGTCCGAAGGAGGAGGGTTTCAGCATGGAAATGAGGATGCTTCCTCCACCCAGGTCTCCCAGACGGAGAATCTGAGCAGTGACCGTCGTACCGATATTGGCACCCATGATGACGGGAACTGCGTTGGGAAGACTGATGATTCCGGCATTTAAAAGTCCGAGAACCATAATGGTAGTGGCAGAAGAACTCTGAATCACTGCGGTTACACCGGTACCCAGTAATATACCTTTAATACGGTTGCTGGTAAGTTTTTCCAGCAGTTTTTCAAGGCGTGCACCGGCAATTTTTTCGAGGGCGGTGCTTAAGAAATTCATACCGAACAGGAACAGACCGATCCCTGCCAGCAGAGGCAGAAAGTCAATAAGATTCATTTGCTTTCCCTTTCTTCTGGAAACTGCCGGTATGTCTCAGAAACTGCCCGCAGTTCCGGATATAAAATGTTTCAGTTTACACAAAATTTACCGGTTTTTTACAAAACCTTTGCGTACCTTTTAAATTTACATTTTTTGACGCCATATTGCAAGAAGAAATTGAGAAAAGTGTGAAGAAAGTTTCATCTTTGACGAATAGATGGGGAAAAGAGAGAAAAATCCCTGCAGACTTTGTGAAAAATCAACAGGGATTTCAGCTGTCCTTTTTCAGGATGCTTTCTTTCAGCCGCTTCAGTTCGGGCAGCATAATAGATAACATGGTGACATAGCAGGCGGCGCCGCCTGGTACATCAGTAAAGCGGATATTTATCGGTGATGGATTTTACAATGGCAGCAGCCTTATCACGGGAGCCTGAAGGATCTTTCAGAGTCATGGCGATGGCATCTGCCACCAGAACCATATCTTCCTCTTTCAGGCCACGGGTGGTTGCAGCCGCTGTACCGAGGCGCACACCGCTGGTTACGGAAGGTTTTTCCGGATCATTGACAATGGCATTTTTATTGCAGGTAATATTTACCTGATCCAGAAGCTCTTCAGCAGCCTTGCCGGTGATGCCGGTTCCGCGCAGGTCCAGCAGCATCAGATGGTTGTCGGTGCCGCCGGAGCACAGCTTGAAACCGTGTTCCATGAGACGGTTTGCCAGAGCCGAGGCGTTGGCCACGATCTGCTTTGCATATTCGGTAAAGGAAGGATCCAGTGCTTCCTTCAGGCATACTGCTTTGCCGGCGATGACATGCATGAGGGGACCGCCCTGAATACCGGGGAATACGGCTTTGTCAAATTTGAACTTTTCATTCATCTCGTTGCTGGACATAATCATGCCGCCGCGGGGACCGCGCAGCGTCTTGTGAGTCGTGGTAGTGGTAACATGAGCGTAGGGAATAGGGCTCATGTGCTGACCGCCGGCTACCAGACCTGCGATGTGAGCAATATCTGCCATCAGATAAGCCCCTGCTTCGTCGGCAATTTCGCGGAATTTTTTGAAATCAATGGCACGTGGATAGGCGGATGCACCGCAGACGATCAGTTTCGGGCGGGCTTCCAGAGCAATCCGGCGTACATCTTCGTAATCGATCACACCATCATCATTGACGCCGTAAGGCACCACATTAAAATATTTACCGGACAGATTGGCACTGCTGCCGTGGGACAGGTGGCCGCCGTGATTCAGATTCATTCCCATGACAGTGTCACCGGGGTTTAAAATGGCAAAAAATACTGCCATATTGGCCTGTGCGCCGGAATGAGGCTGCACATTCACATATTCACAGCCGAACAGCTTTTTAGCCCGTTCTCTGGCCAGATCTTCCACAACATCTACATGAACGCATCCTCCGTAATAACGGTGTCCCGGGTAGCCTTCCGCATATTTGTTGGTCAGCGGACTGCCCATGGCAGCCATGACAGCCTTACTTACAAAATTCTCGGAAGCAATCAGCTCGATATTGCTGTTCTGTCTTCCGATTTCCTTCTGAATTGCCTCAGCAACCTCAGGATCTGTCATTACAACTTCATTAAAATCATACATGATTACTTTCCTCCCATATAAAAGCAGCCCGAAGGCATTAATCGCGCTGTGCGCAAGTGGTGTCATTATATCACAGACAAATGTCCGTAGCAAGAAAACAAATACCTGAAAAATTTTGCATATTATGCGAAAAAACTGGGAAGTTGTTGCAATTTGCAAAGCATAACGGTATTCATTCCTGTCTGAGCCTGAAAAGTTCTTCTTCGGTCAGCCTTCGGAAACTTCCCTCCGGAAGATTCTCATCAAGGACCAGGCTGCCCATAGTGAGGCGTTTCAGGCCGGTAACTTCACAGCCTGCGGCGTGAAACATGCGCTTGATCTGGTGGAAACGGCCTTCTCTGATGGTTACCAGTGCTTGATCTTCGCCCAGTGGTTTCAGCTCTGCCGGCAGGGTGATTTTTTCATCTCCGATATCGATTCCTTTTCGGAAGGCTTCCACGGTTTCTTCCCTGATCCGGCCGTTCACACGCACAAAATATGTTTTATCCACATGGCGGCGGGGGGACAGGAGGCGGTGTGACAGCGCCCCGTCATTAGTGATCAGGAGAAGACCTGTGGTGTCCTTATCCAGTCTTCCCACGGGAAACAGATCGGGCCGGCGGTCTCCGGGCGGGAGCAGATCAAGGACAGTACGATCATGATTGTCCCGCGTGGCAGATACAACGCCTGCCGGTTTATTCAGCATATAATAGACTTCCTGCTGCGAAGAAACTTCCTTTCCATCAAAACAGACCCGGTCGGAGGCCGGGTCTATTTTAAACTCAGGTTTTTTTACCATTTCTCCGTTTACAGAAACAAGACCCTTTTTCAGCAGCTGCCTGACCTCTGAACGGGTTCCCAGCTGTGAGTCTGCCAGAAATTTATCTAAACGGATCGATTTCAAGATTAATTCTCACTTTCAGGTGCCGTTTCTTCTGCAGCTGTTTCAGCAGCATCTGCATCAGTGGCTGTGGTTTCCAGGAACAGTTCTTCCAGCTGCTTCGGATCAACCGGTGAAGGTGCCTCGGACATCAGATCAGAAGCATCTTTTACCTTGGGGAAGGCAATTACTTCACGGATGCTGTCGGAGCCGGTCATCAGCATGATCATACGGTCCAGGCCGTATGCCAGACCTGCGTGAGGCGGAACACCGTATTTGAATGCGTTGATCAGGAAACCGAACTGATTGTAAGCCTGCTCCTTTGTAAAGCCCAGTGCTTCAAACATCTTTTCCTGAATGTCAGACTGGTGGATTCTGACAGAACCGCCGCCCAGTTCCACGCCGTTTAATACGATATCGTATGCTTTTGCACGTACACGACCGGGATCGGTGTCGATGTACTGCAGATCCTCTTCCATGGGCATGGTAAAAGGATGATGCATGGCAACATAGCGGTTTTCCTCCTCGGAATACTCAAGGAGAGGGAATTCGGTGATCCATACGAAACGGAATTCATTATTGCCCTCCAGAATGCCCAGATTTTTAGCCAGTTCCAGACGGAGTGAACCCAGAATGTTGCAGACATTCTTCTCTTTATCGGCAGCGAAGAACAGCAGATCGCCGGCTTTTGCGTTCATGGCATCGGCCAGAGCCTGAATTTCCTCCGGTTTCATGAATTTGGCGAAAGGACATTTGATGGTGCCGTCTGCATTGATCTGCATGTAAGCCAGACCTTTTGCGCCGATACCTTTTGCAAAATTCACATAGGCATCGATCTTCTTGCGGCCCAGACTTCCCTGACCTTCCACATTGATACCGCGGACAACGCCGCCTGCTTCCAGTGCACTTTTGAATACAACAAATTCACAGTCCTTTACGGTTTCGGATACATCCCGGATCTCCATGCCGAAACGAAGATCGGGCTTATCGGAACCGAAACGTGCCATGGCTTCCGCATAAGGCATACGCTGGATGGGAAGCTGTACGTCCACACCGCATACTTCCTTAAATACCTTCTGCAGCAGCCGTTCGTTAACATCGATAACATCGTCGATGTCAACAAAGGAGAGCTCCATATCGATCTGGGTAAACTCGGGCTGTCTGTCGGCACGCAGATCCTCGTCACGGAAACATCTTGCAATCTGGAAATAGCGGTCATAGCCGGAGCACATCAGCAGCTGCTTGAAAATCTGGGGTGACTGGGGCAGTGCGTAGAAGCTGCCGGGATGAACGCGGCTGGGAACCAGATAGTCCCGGGCACCTTCCGGTGTACTCTTGCACAGCATGGGTGTTTCAATCTCCAGAAATCCCTCCTGAGTCATGAAATTGCGCACCAGAGTGGTAACCTGGCTTCTCAGCATCAGATTTCTCTGGAGATTGGGGCGGCGCAGGTCAAGATAACGGTATTTCAGACGGACTTCATCCCTGGTGCTGCAGTTCTCTTCAATGGGGAAAGGCGGTGTCTGTGATTCGGAAAGGATGCGCAGATCCTTTGCGATAATCTCGATACTGCCGGTTGTCATATTGGGATTGACTGCGCCGGAACGTTTTTCCACGGTACCGGTAACAGCAATTACGTATTCATTTCTTAACTGGCCGGCACGGGCAAACCCCTCGGCGCCGGTGGTTTCTTCGCTGAAAATCAGCTGCAGCAGACCGGAACGGTCTCTTAAATCGATAAAGATCAGGCTGCCCAGATTACGTCTCTTCTGGACCCAGCCCATAACAGTAACAGTTTCGCCGATGGCAGCATTGACCGTCTCGGCGCATCGATGGGTTCTGTGCAACCCGCTCATAGATTCAGCCATAATACTTCCTCCTGCGGCGGCACGGAGGCCGCCGGCTATATCATCTCATATGCTTTTACTTATCTGTTTTTATCTGCTGAAAAATTCGCGGAAGGTTTCGTAGCCGTCTTTTGCAAGCTGTTCCTTCTGGAATTTCTTGTTCTTATTCATGGTTACGACCAGCACGCATTTGCCCTGTGCTCTTTCTTCTGCCGCTTCCTTCATGATCTGGCAGAGCTTTTCAGCGGGCATCTTTTTCTCAATCAGGTAGGCAATCTTTTCCGACTGACCGGGCACCTGGAAGCCGTGATCCATCAGCAGTGTGACGATTCGTTCAAAACCGATGGAGAAACCGCAGGCGCAGGTCTCCTTGCCTGTGAATTTGCCGATCATACGGTCGTAGCGGCCGCCGCCGGCAACAGAGCTGCCGAAATCAGGCATCTCGATTTCGAAAATAGTACCTGTGTAATAGGACATACCTCTTACCAGTGTGGGATCAAATACGATATCATATGCGGTGGCCTGTGTCTGTTTTACACTGGACATGATGGTTGTCAGGCTTTCTGCTGTTTCAGCAGCCAGACAGTCACCCAGTTCTTCCTTCAGCCAGCCTACAGGATCTTCCTGATTCTCCAGTTTTGTGAACAGATCAAGATATCTGTCGATGGAAACAGGATCGAATCCGCTTTCCATCAGCTCATTCTTCACACCTTCAAGGCCGATCTTGTCCATCTTGTCCAGAATGATGAAGATTTTGTCATAGGATTCTTCTGAAAAACCGCTCCATGATGCCATGGCTTTCAGCACACCGCGGTCGTTGATGCGGACCTTGAAGTTGTCAAACAGCTTACCCAGCAGTGTGGTGGTAGCTGTGATCAGTTCGATCTCAGCCAGACAGGTGGGATCGCCCAGAATATCGATATCACACTGATAAAACTGACGGAAACGTCCCTTCTGGGGGCGCTCTGCTCTCCATACCGGTCCGATCTGCAGTGCTTTGAAAGGAGCAGGCAGCTGATTGGAGTTGTTGGAGTAGTAGCGGGACAGAGGAACGGTCAGATCGTAGCGAAGACCGCCGTCTACCAGATCCTGCTCGCCGGAAGCAGTTTCAAGATTCAGCTTTTCGCCGCGCTTTAGGATCTTGAAAATCAATTTTTCATTGTCACCGCCCTGTTTGCTGCAAAGATTTTCAATGTGTTCAACACAGGGGGTTTCTATCGGGGTAAAGCCGAAGCTTTTATATGTTTCCTTGATCAGACCGATTACGTAATCCCGGATCTGCATCTCCGCGGGCAGAATATCTTTCATACCGGTAACCGGTTTTTTAACCATAGCCATAAGTTTTCATGCCACTCAGAATGAGTGGACTCTCCTTTCATGATATTTATCCTATTGCCATCAATCTATAAATTATAGTAAAAATACAGAAGAGATGCAAGGGGGAAATGAAAAAATAGCACGGATTCAGCTTTTTTTGAAAAGAGAGATATGAATTCCCCGGCCCGAAGCTCTGAACAGCCTGTCCTCCATTACAGCCGATAGTAGCCTGTCGGGCAGCAGCAGAGGTTGCAGAAAAGATTCAGAAGGCACATATTCATACACCAGCGGCTCATGTCATTGGTGCCGGAGCGGTACTGGCCGCCCATATTGTTGTACCACTGTCCTCCGCCCTGAAGCTGGTCCAGAAGCGCCTTGTACTGATAATTGGAGGGATCCATGGCGACAGCCTGCTTTGCATGTTCCAGTGCGGTGATATTGTTGCCCAGCCGCTGGTTGGCGAAAGCGCTGAGATAATACCAGTGCGCCGGCCGGTCCGACATTCCGTTCAGCACATTGATTGCTTCATCGTAATAGCCGCTGTTGATGTAATTGGCTGCTGCCTGCAGATGGGAATTGGTCGCACTGCCGGAAGAATAGTTCCCCTGGCTGCTCCTGCCGTTCTGCTGTTCATAGCCGCCGAAGCCGCCAAAACCGCCGAACCAGTCATCGAAGCCACCCTGACCGTTATACTGTCCCTGACCGCCGTATTGTCCCTGGCTGCCGTAGCCACCATTCTGACCGCGGCTGCTGCCGGGACCGTAGGGACCTCTCTGAGCAGAACGTCCGCCGTGTTCCTTCTCGTCCATAATCTGCTGGTAGGCCTGCTGGATATCCTTGAATTTTTCCTCTGCCTGGGCCGCGTTGGGATTATTGATATTGGCATCGGGGTGATACTTGCGGCTGAGGGTTCGGTAAGCCTTTTTGATCTCATCGGTGGTTGCATCTCTTGATACTCCAAGCACCTCATAAGGGTCTGTAAACATAATTATTTCCTTTCTTTCGACAGGCTGTTTCCTGAATCTTCCGATATATGCTTCTGCGCATGTTTCTCCGAATTACGTTTGTTCAGGATCAGCTCATACCGGGTCCAGATCCCGGAGTAAATGATATTGCGCAGGATCTCCACATCTTCGATCAGCGGAAGCCGTTCAAAATGCGCTGCGCAGTCTGCCATCACCACAGTCATATAGCTGCGGCAGATCTCATTGAAATGGTCGGAATCTTCTTTATAAATGGGAAGCAGCGGGTTATACTTTCCCTCTGCCTGATCTTTTTCAATATCCTCCCAGGCATCCATCAGATAGATGAATTTGCCCAGATAAAAACCGAGCGCTGTAAGTTCATCGGTCCATTCATCGTTTACCGGAGTGAAAATCTCAGCGATGATATGGCCGGAGAAGCCGGACATCCTGTCCAGGTCGGTACAGTTCTGTGCTTCCAGTTCATGGAGCTGAGAAAGACAGTGTTCCATCCGTTCGATTTTGCCGGGATATTGCAGCCTCAGTTTTTTAAATGCTTTCCGGTACAGCGTGAAAAGGGCACTGCCTGCCGCTTTTTCCTTTATATTTCCGGCATCGAGAATATTGTCCTGCGCCATATACAGGGTACAGAGCATATTCATGTCGGCACCGTAATCAGAAAAACGGTTGCGCAGCTCCAGATGCTTATGCAGCGGATGAAGGGCGCAGGATACCCGTCGTTCCTGCGTATCCGGCTCATAAAGGCTGGTAAGCAGCATAACCAGAAAAGTAATATCATAAGAAAGACTTAACCGGGAACTGACACCGTAATTGTTCTTCAGGCTGCGGCAAAGACCGCAGTAAAAGCCCCGGTAGCGGGTGTATTCACGGATCTTCAGTTCCTGCTGGTTGACATTGACATAGCCAAACATAAAATAACCTCCTGCGGATCTTACCGTGTCAGATTAATATTCGGATTCACACTATAACGATATAAACTGGCATGATGCAGATCTGCCTGGATCAGGTGCGTTTTTTGAATTCTGTATGACATTTGGGACAGGTAATCATGATCGTACCTTTGCCTTTGGGAACGCGCACCTTCTGTTTGCAGTTGGGGCAGCGGAAGATCTTTTTAGTTTTATCTTTCGGTGTATACCAGGAACTTTTCCGGCTGCCGGAATAACTCTGGCTGCCTGTATAATAGGTTTTGCGTCCGAAACGTGACATGATACGGTCCTTCAATCTCAGAAATGCTTCATTCTCACGGTAACGGTCTTCCTGTCTGCGTGACATACAGCGGTAAAGACCGCTGAAAAGCAGTACGTAGGTAAAAAAAGAGAAAAATTTCGGAAAGATAAACATGGAAAGCACGGCGCAGATCAGGGCTCCCCACATCAGCACGCGGTTCAGGTCATCATTGCCGTAGCGGCCATACATAAAACGGTTGAATTTGTCTCTCAAATAAATGCACCCTTTCTAACGATAGATATACGTGATAGATATACGGTAACTGTTCAGAGCCGGTTCTGCAGCCTGCCTTTGAAGAGTTACAAATTACGATATTACAAATTATAGCAAATTGTTTTTACGTGTCAATCTTTCAGAAGATTTACATAAAATATTAAGAATTTGAACACAGTATGTTCACAAAAAAACTTAAAAATATTGTAACAGTTCAGTGCATCAGAACCGGAAACTGAGCCAGACAGCCAGTGCAATCTGAAGTACCAGAATAACCGGCATCCCCAGGACAAAGTACCAGTGTTTCGTTTTGTGCCGGAACACATACATGCCTGCCAGACAGCCCGGGCAGCCGCCTGCAAGTGCCAGAAGGAACAGCGTCCGCTCTTTTATGCGCCATCTGTTTTTTCTGGCCCGCCTTTTATCGGCAAACATGGTGAAAAATCCTGCCAGATTGATCGCAAGCAGGTAGATAAGAAAAATATTTTGAAGCAAATCATTCATCGGAGCAGCCTCCTCCTGTGTCATTTATCGTGTGCTCAGAGCGTAATCACTGTCAGTTTATCACAGAAAGCCGTATTTTACCATAGAAAAGCGATTCCGTCTATTGACACCGATTCAACATTGTTATACAATCACTATAACAATTATAACGAGGCGGTGAACATATGATAATTCAGATTAATATGGATTTTAACAGTGATGAAGCATTGTATATTCAGCTGTGCAATGAGATTATTCGTGGAATTGCACTGGAGCAGATTCATGAAGGGGATGTATTGCCGTCGGTGCGTCAGCTGGCTGAAGTAATCGGTATTAATATGCATACAGTGAATAAAGCATATACCGTACTGAAGCAGGAAGGATTTATTAAGCTGGACCGCCGCAGAGGTGCGATAATTTCACTGGATGTGGATAAATATCAGGCGATTCAGGAATTGAGGGAGAATCTGAATGTGGTCCTGACGCGGGCACTCTGTAAAAATGTTACCAGAGAAGAGACCCATCAGCTGGTGGATGAGATTTTTGACCGGTATATGCCTGGCGCAGGCGGTGAAGACCGGTAGAATATATCGATTGATTGTTGATACAGGACATTTGATACAGGACAAAGAAGGGAGACTATATGCTTTGTGAAAGATGTGGGCAGAGAGAGGCGAATGTGCGCTACACCGAAATCGTCAACGGTGAAGTGACAGAGCATAACCTCTGCATGGAATGCGCCAGAACAATGGATTTTGGCGGTCATAAATATGCAGCGGCTTTATTTGACGGGGAATCCCAGCTGGGCAGACTGCTGTCGGGACTTCTGGGATTCGCTGCGGATCCTGCACAGGAGGAAGCCGGTGCGGACGGAAGAAACATCGTCTGCCCCGTGTGCCATACTTCCTATGCGGAGTTCGTAAAGGAGTCCCGTTTCGGCTGTGCCGACTGTTATGAGATGTTCAAGCTGCTGATGGGCGATCATATCAAGACCCTTCAGGGCAGTGATACGCATACCGGCAAACGTCCCATGAAATGCCGCAGCAGGATCAATCCGGCGGGAGCAAAGATTGCCGCTGACAGTGGTGAAGGGGCAGCCGAGGATATTTCCGGAAAACAGACAGTCAGCGCCGAGGAGCGGATCGCAACTCTGGAGGCGCACCTGAAGGAAGCGCTGCGGGAGGAAGAGTATGGGGCGGCAGCCAGATACCGGGATGCGATCCGGGCACTGAAAGCGGAGGTGGCATCCAATGAATAAATGGTTTGAAGTAACAGGAAAGCCCCAGGGCATTGTGGTGTCCAGCCGGATCCGCCTTGCCCGCAACATAGAGGGCCATGTATTTCCCGGCAAGATGCAGGAGTCTGAAAAGCAGGCACTGCTCAGGGAGCTCCGTCAGGGGCTGAGCGGATTTGATATGTCTTATACGGATCTGAGGCAGATGAATCAGAATGAAAAAAAGGCATTAAAGGAGCGAAAGTTGATCAATTCCACCATCGCGGGCCGCAATACCAGCATGGGACTCTATACCTCCGCCGATGAGTCGGTAAGTATTCTGCTGGGCGGCGATGATCATCTGCGTTTCCAGTGTTTACTTCCCGGTTCTGCCCTTCATAAGGGATGGGAGATCATGGATGAGCTGGACGACCGGATCAATGAGTATTTTGATTACGCATTCAGCGAAAAATACGGCTATCTGACAGCTTTTCCCACCAATATGGGGACCGGTCTGAGAGCTTCCGTTGATCTGCACCTGCCGCTTCTGTCAAAGGAGCGCAATTTCAAGCGTCTCATGGAAGAGATCGGGCGCATGGGCATCAGTCTGAAAGGGGTATGCGGCGGCGATCCTTCCGAGAATTACGGCAATCTGTACCGGTTGTCCAACCAGAAGACGCTGGGACAGACAGAGAAGGAAATTATTGAAAATGTGGAGCGCTTTGCCATGCAGCTGGCAGGCCAGGAGCGTCAGGCGGAGAATGAGATCGTCCGCACAAAGCGGGGCGACGTGGAGGATGAAATCTACAAATCCTTCGGCGTACTGCGCTATGCCAGAAAGCTTTCCTTTAAGGAAGGCATGATGTATCTGTCTCAGATCCGCATGGGTATGGCGAATGGTCTGATTCATATGAAAGAGCCTGTAAATATCCACAGTCTTATGCTTCAGTCACAGCCGGCCAGCCTGATGCAGTATGCAGGCCGCAGCCTGACCGAGGAAGAATCACGTATCGTGAGGGCACAGTTTATCAGAGAGCATCTGCCGGAATGTGAACTGAAATAAAATCCGGAAACGGAACCGTAAAAACGTAACAGGAGGAAATTTGCATGAACAGCAGATTTACAGATAAAGCAAAATCCGCAATCGGCTATGCAAGGGCAGCGGCATCTCAGCTGCAGCATGGCTATGTGGGGACCGAGCATCTTTTGATCGGTCTGCTGCAGGAAAGTGAAGGCGTGGCATCCATGGTGCTGCAGGCCAACGGAGTGGAGGAGGAGCGCCTGATCGGACTGGTCAGTCAGCTGATCACGCCCATGAGCAGTGTAAGCACTCAGGAAATCGGCAGCTACAGCCCCCGGGCCCAGTATGCGCTCAGCAACAGTGCCAAAGAGGCCAACCGTTTCCAGTCTCAGCTCATCGGAACGGAACATATTTTACTGGCAATCATCAAGGACAGTGACTGTGTGGCAACAAGGCTGCTCAATACCATGCATGTGAAGATCCGCAAGGTATATACCGATCTTCTGCAGGCCATGGGAGAGGACGGCGGAAGCTACCGGGAAGAGCTGGAGGGCCGTGGTCAGAAGAATGCCCGGAGCAGTACGCCCACACTGGACAGCTACAGCCGTGATCTGACCGCCATGGCCCGGGAAGGAAAGCTGGATCCGGTCATCGGCAGGGAAAATGAGGTCAGCCGCGTGATTCAGATCCTGAGCCGGAGAACCAAGAATAATCCCTGCCTCATCGGTGAGCCCGGCGTGGGAAAAACGGCCATCGCAGAGGGGCTGGCCCAGGCTATCGTAGCGGGTGATATTCCCGATACGGTTAAAAACAAACGTGTGCTGACATTGGATATTTCCGGTATGGTAGCCGGTTCCAAGTACCGGGGCGAATTTGAAGAGCGCATCAAAAACGTGCTGGAGGAAGTGCGGGAAGATGGCAATGTTCTTCTGTTTATTGATGAAATTCACACAATTATCGGAGCCGGCGGAGCGGAAGGCGCCATTGATGCTTCCAACATCATGAAGCCTTCACTGGCCCGGGGGGAGCTGCAGCTGATCGGTGCAACGACCATTGATGAGTATCGCAAATATATCGAAAAGGATGCGGCACTGGAGCGCCGTTTCCAGCCGGTGCAGGTGGATGAGCCATCAGAGGAGGAGACATTTGAGATCCTGAAGGGGCTGCGCCATCGCTATGAAGAGCACCACAAGGTGACTATCACCGACGATGCCCTGTGGGCAGCGGTGAAATTATCGGCCCGCTATATTAACGACCGTTTTCTGCCGGACAAGGCCATTGATCTGATTGATGAGGCTTCTTCCAGAATTCGTCTGGGAGCTTACACAGCGCCTCCCGAACTGGAAAAGCTGGAAGCACAGATCGAAGAACTGAATCAGGAGAAGGAAAAAGCGATTCAGACGGAAGCCTACGAAAAAGCAGGAGAGATCAAGCAGAAGCAGAACGAGCTGCGCAGCAGACAGGAGGCACTGCGGGAAGCCTGGGAAAAGGAGAAAAAAGAGTCATCTCTGGTGGTGGGTGACAATGATATCGCCGGAGTCGTTTCCCAGTGGACAAAGATTCCCGTTCAGAAGCTGGAGGAGACAGAGGCAGAACGTCTGATGAATCTGGAAAAGATCCTGCATGAGCGCGTCATCAGTCAGGATAAGGCGGTATCGGCTGTGGCAAGAGCCATCCGCCGCGGGCGCGTGGGTCTGAAGGATCCGAACCGCCCCATCGGTTCCTTCCTGTTCCTGGGTCCCACCGGTGTGGGCAAAACGGAGCTTTCCAAGGCACTGGCACAGGCCCTGTTCGGCACGGAGAATGCGCTGATCCGGGTTGATATGTCCGAGTACATGGAGAAACACAGCGTATCGAAGCTGGTGGGTTCACCGCCCGGATATGTGGGCTACGAAGAGGGAGGACAGCTCAGCGAAAAGGTACGCCGCAGCCCCTATTCGGTAATCCTGTTTGATGAAATCGAAAAAGCCCATCCCGATGTGTTCAATACCCTGCTGCAGGTGCTGGACGACGGCCATATCACCGACTCCCAGGGCCGGAAGATCGATTTCAAAAATACAGTCATTATCATGACCTCCAATGCCGGTGCTTCCCGGATCATTGAACCGAAGCAGCTGGGCTTCATCACTGCCGTTTCCGAGGAGGAAACCTATGATAATATGAAGCAGAACGTTATGGAGGAAGTCAACCGCCTGTTCAAACCGGAATTTCTGAACCGTATCGATGAAACCATTGTTTTCCATGCGCTGGACAGAGAGGCAGTCGGCCGGATCATGGATCTTATGCTGAAGTCCATCAACAAACGGATGAAATCCCAGATGAATCTGACGCTGCAGGTGGATGATGCGGCCCGTCAGGTTCTGATGGATAAAGGATACGACCAGAAATACGGTGCCAGACCGCTGCGTCGGACCATTCAGAATGAACTGGAGGACATGCTGGCAGAGGAAATCCTTACAGGCCGCATCAAAGGCGGCGACACGGTGGAGATTACGGCATCGGATGGAAAGCTGGCACTGAAGATGTGATTGCTCAGAGCAGGGCGGATTCATCTGAAAATTACAGCTGAAAAACACAAAAAAGTCAGCTTGCAACTTTACACAAGTTATATTATACTGAAAATACCATGACAACTGTCCCGTCCGCCGGTTTATGCCGGCGGTACGGGTTGCAGACAAAACGATAGGAGGACATTATTATGTCAGCGGTGAAGGAATTATTACGTGCGGAGAGCGATGGAAGCATCAGCTTTGGTGATTACACATTGGATAAAAAGACAAAACTGCCGGGTTTCGAGCATAAGGGAGACGAATATTACGTAAAAACCTATGCGGAAAGCACGCATCTGGAAAAGAATGGCATGTTTGTATACGACTCCGTTCCCGGAACAGCCGTAACCGGTTTTATGGTGACGGAATCAGGTGCTGAATTTACGGTTGAAGGAGAGAAAGACGCACAGATCACACTGGAACTGGCAGCAGGAGAAAATTATACCATTTATTTTGATGAGAAACCTGTAGGACAGATGATCACCAATGCATCCGGTAAGCTGGCCATCAGCGTTGAACTGGGAGAAGCACCGGTATTCGTTCAGGTGCGCAGATAATTACATATATGGCAAAAGCAAAATCAACTGTATTTTTTTGTAAATCATGTGGTTTTGAGTCGTCCAAGTGGCTGGGGCAGTGCCCCGGCTGCCGGGAATGGAACACCTTTACGGAAGCTCCGGCGGCAAAAGCAAGCAAAGGTTCCGGTCAGGGAGGCCGGGGCCTCGGTGCGGCAGCCATTTCGGGAGGAAGCAGTGAGGCGGTTCGTCTGGAAGAGATTGACATGACTCATCAGCCCCGCATGGACACAGGAAGTGCAGAACTGAACCGGGTACTGGGCGGCGGCATCGTACCCGGTTCACTTATTCTGGTGGGCGGTGATCCGGGTATCGGTAAATCCACGCTCCTTCTGCAGACCTGCAGACAGCTGGCAGCCTCCGGAAGAAAGGTTCTGTACATTTCCGGGGAGGAATCCCTGGCACAGATCCGCATGCGGGCAGACAGGATCGGACATTTCACAGGAGATCTGACATTCTACTGTGAGACGGATCTTGATATTATTGAAGAAAAACTGAATATATGGAAGCCGGAGGTGGTGGTGATCGACTCCATCCAGACCATGTACCGGGAAGAGGTGGCGGCTGTGCCCGGCAGCGTCAGTCAGGTGAGAGAGTCCACTTCGGTACTGCTGCGGCTGGCAAAAGGGCTGGGAATCGCCATCTTCATTGTGGGACATGTGACGAAGGAAGGAACGGTGGCCGGTCCCAGGATTCTGGAGCATATGGTGGATAC
>JALFLM010000142.1 GCA_022774705.1 Lachnospiraceae bacterium
ACTGCGGAGTGTACATGAACTTGTAAGTAGCGTGTTATCCGTAACCGCAAAAGCATACACTACGAAACAGTAAGAAGTATCCGCGAGGACTTCAATTTCTCGATGCGTTAAGTATATTTAAACACATTTTGAGTGGCAGAATCAGAAAAGCTGACAAGAATCAGTAAAGTCAAAGAGAAGAGAGAAGAGTTTACAGAGAGATTGCGCAGCAGTGCTACAGGAATCTCTCAGGTCCGGAAGGGGAAAGCGGACCGCTATGTGAGGATGGAAGCGGATGTATAAGATTACGAAGGTGATTAACAATAATATCGTCTGCTCGGTTGATGATGGGGGACAGGAGATTATTCTCAGGGGACTGGGAATCGGCTATCAGAAGAAGAAAGGCGATACAGTACCCGACGACAGGGTGGAAAAAATCTATGCCATGAAGGATCCCGGACGTTCCGACAAACTGCAGCAGCTGTTGGCACAGATACCTGCGGAATATCTGGAGATTTCTACCGAAATTATCGAGTATGCGCGCAGAATACTGCGGAAGCGTCTCAATGAGAATATTTATATTACACTGACGGATCATATCAGTTTTGCTGTCAGCAGGAAAAATGAGAATCTGGAATATCACAATGTGATGCTTTCCGAAATCAAACGGTTTTATGCCCAGGAGTATGAGATCGGCAGATACGCACTGAAGCTGATCGATGAGCGCCTTCGCATACAGCTGTGTGATGACGAAGCCGGTTTTATTGCTCTGCATATAGTCAATGCGGAACTGGAAACCAATATGTCCGACATGTATCAGATCACAGGTCTGATCAGAGATATTTTCGAAATCGTCCGTGTATATTACGGCAGGACATTTGACTCAGATTCGCTGGATTATGAGCGCTTTGTTACACATCTGAAGTATTTCTCACAGCGTCTGTTCAACAATGCACCTGTGCAGACAGAAGATGTGGTGCTGCAGGATATGATCCGGAGCCGTTATACGAAGGATTATAACTGTGCACTGAAGATCAAGACTTTTGTTCAGGTGAAGTATAAAAAATATATTTCAGAGGAAGAAGTGATCTTTCTTACCATACATCTTCACCGGCTGTTCCTTAACGATGGACAGGATACGCAGGAACAGGACGGCTGAGCAGGATAACAGTTTTATTATTTATAACCGGTTGATACAGCCGGATGATATAAAAAAGTATGTTACGGGATCGTGACTGACCATTCAGTCGAGAATCGGGACACGGAAAATGGGGCGGAATTCCAGCCGGGGAAATCAGTCAGGGGGTAGTTCTGAATCCGAAAGGTATTTTTAACGTGTTTTTATGTGTCCCGGTCCCGTTCATAGTATATAGTTACTTCAAAGGATCAGCAGCTGCAGAGAAGATGCAGCTGGAAAAAAAGGAAAAGGAGTATTATTTATGAAAGACAAGATTTTTGGCGTGCTGCAGCGTGTGGGCAGATCTTTCATGCTTCCCATTGCAATTCTGCCGGTAGCAGGTCTGTTCCTCGGTATTGGCGGTTCCTTTACCAACACCACGATGCTGGAAGCATACAACCTGATGGGTGTTATGGGACCCGGTACTGTGATCTACGCATTTTTAACAGTATTAAGTGACTGCGGCAACATTGTATTTGCAAATCTTCCGATTATATTTGCCATGGGCTGTGCAATCGGTATGGCTAAGAAAGAAAAGGAAGTTGCCGCTCTTTCTGCAGCAATTGCATTCTTTATCATGCACTCGGCAATCGGTGCCATGGTCAGCATCAACGGCGGTGCCGAAGCCATGCTGAGCGGTTCCACTACAAGTGTCTGCGGTATTACCTCCCTGCAGATGGGTGTATTCGGCGGTATCCTGGTTGGTCTGGGCGTTGCTGCTCTGCACAACAGATTTTACAAGATTCAGCTGCCTCAGGTGCTGTCTTTCTTCGGCGGCACACGTTTCGTACCGATCATCAGCTCCGTTGTTTATCTGTTTGTCGGTATTCTGATGTTCTTCGTATGGCCTCATATCCAGTCCGGCATCTACGCAGTAGGCGCTCTGGTTCGCAGTTCCGGTTATGCAGGAACC
The DNA here is from genome assembly GCA_022774705.1 of Lachnospiraceae bacterium. Taxonomy (GTDB): domain Bacteria; phylum Bacillota; class Clostridia; order Lachnospirales; family Lachnospiraceae; genus TWA4. The sequence continues at coordinate 2,070 of JALFLM010000142.1, forward strand.
TGGTTATACGGTTTCATGGAACGTCTGCTGATTCCTTTCGGTCTGCATCACGTATTCTACCTGCCTTTCTGGCAGACAGGCGTAGGCGGTTCCATGGAGGTTGCAGGCCAGGTAATCGAAGGTGCTCAGAACATCTTCTTTGCACAGCTGGCTGATCCTTCCACAACCGAATTCAGTGTGGAAGCAACCCGTTTCATGGCTGGTAAATTCCCGTTAATGATCTTCGGTCTGCCGGGTGCAGCTCTGGCTATGTACAAATGTGCAAAACCGGAAAAAAGAGAAGTTGTAGGCGGTCTGCTTATTTCCGCAGCTCTGACTTCCATGCTGACCGGTATTACAGAGCCTATTGAATTTACATTCCTGTTCGTTGCTCCCATGTTATACGGTATCCACTGCGTACTGGCAGGTGCCGCTTACATGTTCATGCACATTTTCAAGGTAGCAGTAGGTATGACATTCTCAGGCGGTATCATCGACTTCTTCCTGTTTGGTATTCTGCAGGGTAATGCAAAGACAAACTGGATCATGATGATTCCCGTTGGTATTGTTTATTTCATCGTATACTACTTCCTGTTCAGCTTCCTGATCACAAAACTGGATCTGAAGACTCCCGGTCGTGATGATGAAGAAGAAGTAAAACTGTACACAAGAGCCGATGTTAATGCGAAAAAAGCCGGTGAAGCAGGCAGCACAGCTGCAGGCGGCGAGGATCCCGTTTCCGCAATGATCGAAGTTGGTCTGGGCGGACGCAACAACATTACCGATATCGACTGCTGTGCAACCAGACTTCGTGTAACCGTAGTTGACGGCGGCAAGGTAAATGAAGGTCTGTTAAAGAACAGCGGTGCAGCCGGTGTTGTTAAGAAAGGCAACGGCATTCAGGTTATCTACGGACCCAGTGTTAATATTGTAAAAGCCAATCTGGAAGACTTCATTGCAAAACATCCCCCTGTAACAATGGATGATCTGACAGGCGGTGCTGAAGCAAAGAAGGAAGCAGCACCTGCAGAAAAGAGAGCAGCCGGCGCAGAAAAGACTGTTGTGGCTCCTTTAACAGGTAAAGTAATTCCGTTAAGCGCAGTAGAAGACGGTGTATTCTCAGAAGGCATGCTGGGTGAAGGCGCTGCAATCGAGCCCGCTTCCGGTGAAGTAAAAGCTCCCTGCAACGGTGAAATCAGCATGGTATTCGATACAAAACATGCCATCGGTCTGGTAACAGAAGACGGCGTAGAACTGCTGATCCATGTAGGTATCGACACAGTTCAGTTAAACGGCAAATGCTTTGATGTCAAGGTAAAAGCCGGTGACAAGGTAAAAACAGGCGATCTCCTCTCCGTAGTAGACCTGGAAGGAATCAAAGCAGCCGGATACCGTACTGTAACCCCCGTAATCGTATCCAACACAGAAGATTATGCAGAAGTTAAGATGACAGCTGCAGAAGGCGACATCAAAGCCGGAGCAGAACTGCTGAAAATTAAATAAGGTTTTTGCAGGTCATTCTTCTGCTCCGGGGCAGAGGGCTTGATGTGTGCGACGCAGGGCGATCATGAGACGAAGTCCTTCTGCGGCTGAGAATGCCGCTGACAGGACTTGTCTCATGGTTGCCCTGCTGTTTTTCGGCCTGCCCCCCGTCTGCCATGAGCGAGGGCGAATGATGTGGGAGGGGGCGCGTCCCTGTGCAGGATATCATGGTCCTTCTGCCTCAATACATTACTTTCCCCCAAAAACTCGAACAGTAAACCTTACCAGTTTTTTGCTTGTTTTCGGGGTGTTTTTTTGGTAATATAGTGGTAGATGTAATTGTTCGGACTCAGGCAGTGTTTTTTGGGGTGGCTCTGAACCGGTACGAATATGTTATGATACATAAGATGATATTGTGATTTTTGAGAAAGGTTTGGGTATTTATTATGGAGCAGGTTAAAGTACAGGATGCTGTGGGGATGGTTTTGTGCCACGATATTACGGAGATCGTTCCCGGCGTTGTGAAGGATGCGGCTTTCAGAAAGGGCCACATTATCCGTGAGGAGGATATCGAGAAGCTTCTGAATCTGGGCAAGGCTCATATTTACGTGTACAATCTGGAAGAGGGATATGTGCATGAGAATGATGCGGCGGCCCGGATGGTGAAGGCGGCCTGCGGCGTGGGGCTGCGTCAGAGTGAGGTGAAGGAAGGCAAGATCAATCTGTATGCGGAGTACCGGGGGGTATTAAAGATCAATCTGGAGGCGCTTTATGCCGTTACAGAGAATCCGGAGATCTGTTTTGCCACGATTCATGGCAATAAGGTAATCGAGGAGGGAACCATGGCTGCGGGGACCCGGGTTATTCCGCTGGTGGTGAAGGAAGAGACTCTGGAGCAGTTTGAGAAGGTCTGCCGGGAGATGGGACCGATTATTCAGGTGCTCCCCATGAAAGCAGCAAAGATCGGTATGGTAACCACCGGTTCCGAGATTCAGAGCGGACGGATTGAAGACAAGTTCGGACCGATTCTGGAGAAGAAGGCAAAGGATCTGGGCTGTGAGATTGTGGGACAGGTATTCCCCGGGGATGACCGGGAGGCGATTACAAAAGCCGTGCTTGATTTTATCGATCAGGGTGTGGATATGGTGGAAGTGACAGGCGGTATGTCTGTAGATCCCGATGACATGACTCCGGCGGCTATCCGTGACTGCGGCGGTGAGATTGTTACCTACGGGGCTCCGGTGCTTCCCGGCGCCATGTTCATGCTCTCCTATGTAAAAGGAATCCCGGTTGTAGGACTGCCCGGCTGTGTCATGTATGCAAAACGGACGGTTTACGATCTGATTGTTCCCAGAATCCTGACAGGAGAAAAGCTGACCCGCAGGGATTTCACCCATCTGGCTCACGGCGGACAGTGTCAGAACTGTAAGATCTGTGTATATCCTAACTGCGGATTCGGGGAATAGATTTACCGACTGTAGTTTCCGTGAATGTTTTGAGGTGAAGTGTATGAATGCAATATGGATAAAAAAAATCAAGAGAGTTCTAATCATTCTTCTGATTCTTCTGACGGTATCGACTGTGGTGGACACAGTGCCGGTTATAAGAGCAGAAGCAGCGACTGTGAAGGCACGATCAATCCGGTTGAATTATTCCGCCTATGCGTTGAAAAAGGGAAAAACAGTTACGCTGAAAGCATCTGTTTCTCCTGCCAACACAACACAAAAGACCATCGTATGGACAACGAACAATAAATCCATAGCAACAGTCAATTCAAAAGGCGTCGTAAAGGGGATTAAAAACGGGGTTGCCTGTATTGTGGCAACTGTAAAAGGCACAACGATTCGTGCTATATGCAGAGTAAGCGTGGGAACACCGGTTACGAAGATTTCTTTAAATAAATCCAGTGTAACGGTTAATGTGGGCAGTACATTTATGATAAAACCAACGGTTTCACCGCAGACGGCAACGGATAAAAGCGTAGCATATACTACCTCCGATCCGGGTATTGCATCAGTAGACAGCAAAGGTAAAATTACCGGCAAAAAGGCAGGAACTGCTGTTATTACAGTAAAGGCCAAAGACGGAAGCGGAAAGAAAGCTGCTGTTAAGGTTACTGTGAAAAATATTGAGGTTACGTCAGTTAAGGTAATGTCAGGCAGAACTCTGCTTTCAGTCGGAGATACGACAAAGGCTGCGGCAAAACTTTTACCATCCAATGCAACCATTAAAACTGTAAAATGGACAAGCAGTGCACCGGGTGTGGCGTCGGTAGACGCAAAAGGAGTGATCAGGGCCAGATCGGCGGGGGTTGCTGTGATTTCAGCGACCGCACATAACCGGAAAAAGAGCAGCTGCCGGATTATCGTAAGGCCGGTGGATAAGGCGGAACTTCTGCCTCTGACAGGGAGATATCTCAATGAAGATGGTGAATTCCGGGATTTTATGAATATAACTCTGATTAAAGACGGTAGTGAACAGAAGGTTCTTCTGACAGGAATACCTGTGGAATTTACATGCTGGGATTCCGTCAGATTTGATACAAGATATCCGGGTATCATTTATAAAGTTTTTGCTGAAGATTCTCAGTATTTTCTTGCCATAGAAGCGGGGAATACCCGTCTGGCACTGTACCCTCTGGTATATGAGATGGATGCATATTTCTGCTTTATAAAAGACATAAAGGATGGCGATAACTACATTGTCGATATCTCTGCAGGCTATTACCGTGAAGAAAATGGCCGTATAGGTTATATTCTGGAAGTGTCCGGTGAAAATGAAAGCATGGCGACGGACATTGAGCCTCTTTTTTACAGAGATGACGTAACAGGCTTCCACTATGAACCGGTTAAAAATTCAGCGATGGGAATTGGAAGGCTGACTGTTTACTGGAAATCGCAGGCACCGGTCTACTGGGTAAGATATAAACAGCAGTTCAGAGAACTTAAACTGAAAGGTATATCTTCGGATGATTCTGTGTTCACAGATCCCCAATGTGAACAGAAAGGGAATGATAACTGGTACGGGCCTGTCTGGATAGTAAGAGGAACAAAAGCTGCACTGGAGGGTACAGAACAGCTGACATTTGATGCGGGGGAAGAAAACTATGAAATTATCCCTGCAGAGGATGGCCTTTTCTGGAATTACATTGTTCGGGTTACATATAAAGGAGAAACACAGATTCTTTATCTGAAATATACTGAAGACACTTCTTTGGGAGAATAAAACGGTAAAGCCATGGTATGAACTGCAGGTGAATTTCGGATTCACCGGGGTTCATATCATGGTTTTTGTATTACGGTTTATTTATGGGTAAAAACATTTCCCGATATTTCAGATGTCAACTTTCTGTTACATTTGCGCGGGAATGAGGTAAACAGTTGCACTTGGCGGACAGTTTTGGTAAAATATGTGAAATAATGTATGTATCATTAGGGAAGGAGACGATAGAAAGGCATATGCGTAAAAAAGTACCGACTTTGGTGATAACTTTTGCAACTACCACCAGAGCCATGAAGATGGAGACCTGCTGTAAGGAAGCAGGTGCGCCCGGGAGGATGATACCGGTTCCCGGTGAAATATCCGCAGGATGCGGACTGGCCTGGAGTGCAAAACCTGAGGACAGAGATGCTCTGGAACAGGTGATGGCACAGAATAAACTGGAGGCAGAGGGCTTTTTTGAGATCATGTTCTGATAATCGGGATGTCGTTTCTGCTTCGATGCAGCATAAATCTGTTTCAGGATAAAGTATGATAGGAGTTTAACATTACAATGGATAAAAAAAGAAGTAAATTAAGAATTGTATTAATTACAATTCTGCTGATTGCTGCGGCAATCTGGCTGTTCTTCAGCTTTGCACCTTCAAAGCTCAGAGATGCGGTTATAAAAGAGGCTTCGACCTGGCCGGTTGTTCGTAAGATCGTTGCCATGTCGGTTCAGGATGACTATGAAAAAAAGGTTATGGATGGTGAATTTGATGAGAATCAGGTGGAAGTGAACCGCTATGTGGCGAAAAAACTGACCGGTTATACCAATATTGCTCTGTTCGGTCTGGATTCGAGAAATGCGGAGATGAACATCGGAACTCACAGTGATTCCATCATGGTGGTCAGTATCAACAATGATACAAATGCTGTCAGGATATCTTCCGTTTACAGAGATACGATGCTGAAGGTAACCAATCCGAAAGGAGAAGTGGCCTATACGAAAGCCAATCAGGGATTTTTCAGGGGCGGTGCTGAAGGTGCTCTGTCCATGCTGAATACCAACCTGGATCTGAATATTACAGATTATGTGACGATTAATTTTTCAGGTCTGACAGAGATTATTGACAGTCTGGGCGGCCTGGACATCAGGATAACCCAGCAGGAGAAAAAATATATCAATTTCTACCTGATTGAAACCCGGAAGATCACCGGCATGAAATGCGAAGATGTGCAGGAATACGGAGATGTGCACCTGAACGGCCTGCAGGCGACAGCTTTCTGCCGGATCCGTTATACGCCTTTTTACGATGGGGAAGGCAACAAATACAGCGATGATCTGGGCAGGACGGCGAGACAGCGTTTTATTATTTCCGAGATTGTGGAAAAGATTAAGAAAGCAGGTGTTTCCGAAGCACTTTCTCTTGCTCAGAGTGTTATGGACAAGAATTCCAAAGGAACTCCGTTTATTAAGAGCAGTCTGAGCTATGATGATATCATGGATCTGATTCCCACCATGATCGACTACAATATAGAAGACACCACAGGTTTCCCCTTTACTCTGGATACTCCTACGGTTCACGGGGAAAGCATGGTAGTAGCTCAGGGCCTGTCCTACAATGTGCAGAAGCTCCATGAATTCCTCTTTGATGAAAAAGATTATCAGGTATCGGATGAGGTTGAGGAAATCAGCAATTATATTATGGATTATACGGGACTGGGAGAAGTCAGGCTGAAGGAAGACAGGCCTGAGGAAGAAGCGGAAAGCGAAGAAACGGCCGGGGAAGAGCCTGAAGGAGAAGAACCGGAAGGAGAAGAACCGTAAAACTAAAGTAACTGTTCAGATTCAGGCAAGGCTTTTGAAACCGGTTCTGAACAGATATGCAATATAAAATGAAAGGAAAGGTATTAGTATGGAAAAAACAGTTAATGCGCTGGGACTTGCCTGCCCTCTGCCGGTGGTTGAGACTAAGAAAGCTCTGGAAACCATGACAGAGGCAGGTACGATCACCGTTCTGGTGGATAATGAGATTGCAGTGCAGAATGTATCACGTTTTGCCGGTTCCAGACAGCTGGCGGCAAAGTCAGAGAAAACCGGTGAGAAGGAATTCCGTATCGTGATCGATGTACCGGCAGACAAGCTGGGAGGCGGCGCGGCAGAAGCGCCTGCTGATGAGGCAGAACCTGTCTGTGTGATGGATGGAAGAAGAAGAGGGATGGTAGTTGCCATCGGCAGCAATCAGATGGGCAATGGAGCGGAAAAGCTTGGCAAATCTCTGATGAAGGCTTTCATTTTTGCTCTGACAAAGCAGGATTATCTGCCGGAAACCATGCTCTTCTTTAATTCCGGCGCGTACCTGACCTGTGAAGGCAGTGATTCACTGGAGGATATTAAGGAACTGGAAGCACAGGGGGTTGAGGTCATGACCTGCGGAACCTGTCTGGATTTCTACGAATTAAAAGAAAAGCTGGCAGTGGGCGGTGTGACCAATATGTATGTGATCGTTGAGAAGATGGAAAAGGCTTCTCTGGTGATCAAACCCTGATAGCGGTATAAGTGACAGGCCAGTCGATAGACGGGATCTGTTGATATGACAGGCCAGTCGATAGAATAGATCTGTTGATATGACAGGCCGGTTGATAGAATGGGTCTGTTGATATGATGGCCCTGTCGATGTGAAGGGATTGTTAATGTGAAGGGATTGTTAAAAGACAGCCTGGTCGTGGTGCGCGGCGGCGGTGATCTGGCCACCGGCACCATACACAAGCTTCATCGGTGCGGCTTTCCTGTGGTGGTGCTGGAAAGCAGAAAACCGTCTGCCATACGAAGATATGTGGCTTTTTCAGAAGCAGTGTATGAAAGCACCATGACCGTGGAAGGCATTACCTGCCGGTATGCGGGCGATATTGACGGCTCCGTTTATACAGATATTTCCGGAGAAAGATCTGAACTGCATGCGGCAGAGAATACGGTGAAGGAAACCATAGAGAAAACCATTAAAAAAATCATGGACGATGGGGAGATTCCCCTGTTTACAGATCCTGAAGGGATTCTGATTGATCTGCTCAGCCCCTGGGCTGTGGTGGATGCTATTCTCGCCAAAAAGAATGTGGGGACATCCATGGATATGGCGCCGGTTACTGTGGCGCTGGGACCCGGCTTTACGGCGGGAACCGATGTGAAGATCGTGGTGGAGACAAAGAGGGGCCATGATCTGGGGCGCCTGATCTATGAGGGAGCGGCCGTTCCCAACAGCGGAGTTCCGGGCCTGATCGGAGGATACGGCAAAGAGCGTGTCAGCCACGCGGAAGCTGCCGGTGTGATTTACGGAGTCCGCAGAATCAGCGATCTGGTGGAGGCCGGTGAGACCATTGCCGTGATCCGCCCAGCGGATGAAGAGGGCCGGGCCGGTCAGGTGGAAGTAAAGGCTGCAATCAAAGGAGTACTGCGGGGCCTGATTCGTGACGGCTATGAAGTAACAAAAGGATTTAAAATTGCAGATGTGGATCCGAGAGAATCGGAAAAAAAGAACTGCTTTACCATTTCCGACAAGGCAAGATGCATAGCCGGCGGTGTGGCGGAAGCACTGATGAGCGAACTGCAGAACAGATAAACTGTGGAATAAAAGCTGCGGAACAGAAAAATGCAGAATAAAAGCTGCGAAACAGAAAATGCAGAATGGAAAAGTGATTGGAAATATGTGCAGTATTGCTGCATATGTGGGTGCAGGCGGAAAGACTTCCTCGATTCTGGAAGAAGCTGCAAAACTGCACAAAACGGGAAAGCGTGTTGTGGTGACAACCACAACGCATATGAGATGTCCAGGGTTGTGTCCGGAAGGAACCAATCAGCTGACAGAGTGTCCTGAGGAGGCCGAACATCTTCTGCAGGCCGGTGAAGTGGTGTGGTATGGTCACCGCACGGCAGAAGGAAAGTTCTCAGGTCCTTCTTCTGAGGAATGGAGTGCACTTCGCGGGATGGCGGATGTAATTCTGACAGAAGCGGATGGTTCCAAACGGCTTCCGGTGAAAGTCCCGGCTTCCCATGAGCCGGTGATACCGGATAATACGGATCTTATTATTATCGTTATGGGGATGAGCGGTCTGGGAAGACGCATCAGTGAAGTGTGTCACAGAATTCCGCTGGTTCTCGATTTACTGAATAAACAGGAAAATGATATTCTGACGGAGGAGGATTATGCCATTCTTCTGTCAGAAGGATATATAGAACCACTGCATCGGAGATTTCCGGCCTGTAAAATGGAAATTTATCTGAATCAGGTGGGAGCTCCGGCGCTTTTAGAAGCGGCTGAGCGAATCGGAAGAGCAGTCTGTCGAAAGACAGAACCGCTGCCGGTTCGGTATGTGAACTACTCCCGGGCGCTTTGCCGCACAGGAGGAATTGATAAATATGTATCAGATTTTAGCACATGAAATTATAAACAGAAAAAAAGTCAGGCTGTCCGTTGTGTTAAACGGAGAGAATAAAGGAAAACAGATCTTATTTAACGAGAGAAATGAAATCTGTCTGGCAGATGACGGGATGCCCGATAAACTGGCCAGTGAAATCTGGAAACAGAACGGAACAGGAACCATCCGCATGCTGGATAAGGTTAATCTGAATCAGCTGGACATGCAGACGCTGGAAACACTGATGTCGCCCGGCGTATCAGAAAACGGGCCGGTAACAGAAGTTTTTACGGAGGTATTTACGGCAGAACCGGAGCTGGTTATCCTGGGAGGTGGCCATGTAGCAATACCTGTGTGCCATATGGCGGCAATGACCGGCTTTCATGTCACAATCGTGGAAGACCGGCCGGATATGATCACAAAAGAACGCTTTCCCGGCGCTGCCAGTATCATCTGTCAGCCATTTGATGATCTGTCTTCCATACTGGAAAAGCAGGGAGAGAACAGTTTTTATGTCATCGTAACAAGAGGGCACAAGTATGATCAGATCTGTCTGGAACAGGTGCTGCGCCATGAATATACGTATCTGGGCGTAATCGGAAGCCGCCGCAAAGTAGCACACTGCCGGGAACTTCTCCGTGAACACGGATTCCGCAATGCGGAAATTGCATCGATTCATATGCCGATCGGTTTAAATATCGGTGCACAGTCACCGGAAGAGATAGCAGTAAGCATACTGGCCGAGATGATTCAGGAAAAAAACCGCAGACAGGCGGACTGCTCCCCTCTTGCCATCTGGGAGTGGATCGCATCTCATCCGGGAGAACGGGTGGTGATGGCCACCATAATAGAAAAAAACGGTTCCGCCCCCCGGGGAGTGGGAAGCCGTATGCTCTGCCTGAAGGATGGAACCATCATAGGAACCATAGGCGGTGGCGCACTGGAATATGCGGTCATACAGGCAGCAGCGAAGATGAAGGAAGATGAGATGAAAACCTGCTGGTTCAATCTGAGCAACGAAGCAGGCGCACAGCTGGGCATGGTCTGCGGAGGCTCTGTACGGGTACTGATGCAGGAAATCATGTTGTAAATGGAAGAATCATGCAAATGGAAAAACCGGAGAAAACAGTGCGTGTGATCTCCGGTTTTTTCAGAATGCAGCAGAAATTAAACCAGTTCATTTACCTTCCGGATAAACTCTTCCTCTGTCAGATTACATTCACCGGCAGCTTCGGAAAGAGACAGCCGCCCACGTTTGAAAAGGCGGATTGAAATATTGGCTTCGCCGATGGATTTGCCCTCGGCGATGCCGATAGATTTGCCCTCGGCGATGCCGATGGATTTGCCCTCGGCGATGCCGATAGATTTGCCTTCGGCCATACCGATTGCTCTGCTTTCGGCCATTTTTTCCTGTAAAAGATTATTTAAAGCAGTGCACATGTTGACCATTCCCCCCTCTGTGATAGATTCTGCAGCTTCAATCAGTTTTTGCGTTCCGGTAACGGTTCCGACTGCAATAGCAGTTTCTCTGGTAAGATAAATTCCTTTTAGTCCATCAAGATTGTGCTCCACATTGTAAAGCTGCTGGCAGGCTTGAAAGAAACTGTATACCTCCGGATCAGAAAAACTTTCTCTGTCATGGGATTTAACAGAAATTACTTTGCAGTGCCAGTCATTGATGTATGGTTTTACATATTCCGGTATATCCATCAGATCAGACAGGGACAGATTGTCTTTCTAGTCCGATCAATGTGAAGCCGGAGTCTGCCCCATACATCTTCAGTATATCACGGCTGCGCTGGATCGTCACGGACTTTCCGGTTCGATTTTCCGTGATGGTGGACTCTTCTGTATCACAGGGCACAAGATCTTCTGCGTGTATAACGGGATCCCCGTGAAAAAGAGATCCGTTAATCAAATCAGCGAATCTTCTGTTGTTTCTCCAGTAATTTTTCATAGTAGTATAGCTCGTTTTTAAAAGCTTTATGTTATTTCCCTTTTGTGATATACTGCTTTATATATCAAATCAGGGGGAAAATCATATGCCTAAGAATGCAACACCCATTAATCTTACAGACGAAGAAACCTGCTATCTTGAATCCCTGGTCAACAAAGGGACCATTGAAGCAAGAGTTTATCGAAGAGCAAAAATTCTTCTCCTTAAGTCAGCAGGAATGTCAAATGAGGCGATTGCGGAAAAGCTTGATACAACCGTTCCCACCGTTCGCCTGTGCCTGAAAAAATATGCTGATTCCGGTGTAAAGTCCGCTCTTGCAGATGCTGCCGGGCGTGGCCGCAGGCACGAAATTTTTGAGGATTCCAAAGCATGGGTGATTAACATTGCCTGCCAGAAGCCCACTGCATTTGGATTATCTGCTGAATTATGGAATCCAACCAGTTTGACCAGGTATATTAATTCCGCGGCTGTCGAACAGGGCTATCCACGCATGGCGACAGCATCTGAAAGCAGCATCCGGAAAATCCTGAATGAAGCCCGGCTGAATCCTCATAAAATTACGTATTACTGCGAAAAACGTGACCTTGATTTTGATAAAAAGATGCATGATGTCCTTGTTATATACAAACAGCTTGAACTTCGTTTTGATGAAGAAGGCCGCCTGATTCCATTTTCTGCTGATGAGGAAGCCGTTCATACATTATCATATGATGAAAAACCCGGCATTCAGGCAATTTCAACAACATCAGAAGACAGACCTCCTGTTCCAAATACAGAGGAAGTATCCACGATCATGCGTGATTATGAATACAAACGTCTGGGAACTGTCTCACTTCTTGCAGCAATCGACCTGCTGACAGGAGAGGCGATTCCCCTGATAAGCGATACCCACAAAAGCAGTGACTTTGTAAATTTCCTCAGGATAATCGATGAGAAATATCCGAAAGGGGACAAAGTGCGGATCATATTAGATAACCATTCTGCACATACTTCCCGGGAAACCCAGGAATATTTAAATACAGTACCAGGAAGGTTTGAGTTTGTCTTTACTCCTACTCATGGTTCCTGGCTGAATATGGTAGAAGGTTTCTTCAGCAAGATGACCCGGCAGATGCTCAAAGGGATTCGTGTTGATTCCAAAGAAGAATTAAAGGAACGGATTCTGAAATACTTTGAAGAAATCAATGCAGTACCGGTTCCCTATAAATGGAAATATAAAATGGATACCATTGATCTTGAGAAAGAGGATATCAACGAAATCGTGTATGAGGTTGTAAACGCAAAAGCAGCCGGTCCGGATAATAAAGATAAACGTGCTCCCGAAAAGAAGAAACGCAAATCTCAAAAGCAGGATAATCCGGTAGTTGAATCATAAAGTTATTTAAAATGGTTCATAGTAGGATCCGGTTGAACCTGTTTATTGCTGTCAGGCTCGGTGAATAGAGAACTTTCGATAAAAACACCTCCTGTGTATTGTTGGATTCTATTACAGTATATATAATGCAAACAGAAAAGCAAATAAAAAGACTATTAAAATAATTAAAAAAATATAATATAGTAAATTATGCGTAGCGGGGTGCTGACCTTATCCGGTAACGGATCAACAGACTAAAAACCCAGGTATTTAAGCCGCAATTCTTTATTTGCCATTACTGCCAGATACCTTTTAACGGTCATTCTGCCTGGATTGAAGGTGATGTTGCGGTCACAAAGCTCCCAGCAGCCGGTACGCTTTTCAATGATACTGCCTGCCTCTTTGTTTTCCTGCATGATGGCTTCAAGTAAGCTTACTGCTGCCTGATAGGCGGGAAGATCGCTATGCTCCAGAAAGTCATAATACATGGATTCAAAAGCGTAGATTCTCTGATAATAATTCTCACATTCATATAACAGATCGGTCAGCTTCTGCCAGTATTCCCGGTATGTCAGTGCGGCTCCATTCTTTTCTGCAATTGTATATAACTGCTCTTTCAGCGTGTAAAGCCATTGCTCTACGTGGGGTGAAATCTGAACAGTATCTTTTTCAGGAGTCCAGTAATACAACAGATCATCATCTGATAAATGATAATTTTCCGATGGATTTCTATGTACATGCCAGAATGAAGGATGTGAATCATCTGTATCCATCATATTGCAGGTATATACTGTGTCGGTGACGGGAGCCGGTTCAGGATTGCTCTCCATGGCGATATTGTACAGATCTGCCCGGTTTTTCCATACATTCCACAATTCCCAGAAATCTTCTTCGAATACTTCAGAAAGAGATTTTACAATAGATGCCGGATGTATGACCATCGTTTTGAAAATATAGGATCTTAAGATACCTTCCGCCGAGCTGAATTTTTCCAGTTTATCTGTTTCATTCAGGAAACATAATTCGAGCAGCGCATCCAGTCCCATACTTTTCAGCGGCTGTATATATTTTTTATTGAACTGATATTCAGAAGGCTGCTCCCGGCTGTCCATATCTTCAAAGAATGCATCAAAATCTTCTGACCCCATAAGAATATGCAGTGCTGCCATAAGGCGGTAATAATCACTGTCGCTGCCTCTGTTGGTAAAAGACAGCAGGTCTTTGACGGTTATATAATTCAGACAGTCGGGGTTATCATTATGAATGTGTTCCAGCAATGCCAGTGGGTCCAGCGCGCGTTTGTTGGTATAGGATCCGGACAGAACCGTATTCATCCATGCAAGGTAAGGTCTGCCGGAAAAAATCCTTCCGTTTACATTGGCAACACATGTATAGTCGCTGAAAATTTCATGCAGTATATAGATTGCGGTTACCGTCTCATAAAAAGCAGTGCCTCCGATTTTTGAGGAGTAAAATCTCCCTGTATTCCGATTATATCCGATGTCTTCCCATGAATCATCGTCAATATAATTGAAGTATCCGCCTGCATATCCTTTTTCATTAAACTCAAAGGGATGCAGTACATGAATCTGCCTGCGCTGGAAGCGTATCTCTTCAAACTGCATCATGCCGCCATGATACAGAAGCTGCATGACCAGTTCTGTGAATTCATCTTTCCTGTCTTCCGGGATTTTACAATTTCCATATAATCCGGCGAATGTACCCATAATTTTGCCTCCTGTGTATTGCTGAATTTTTTTGCAGCATAATGGAACATATAATAATATTTAAAAAATATTTTATATTTAATAAGTATATAACAATAGTATCAAATTGTCACGTATTTTCTGTTTTTTTGCTTCCGTGATTCTGCAGCAATGAGTTGATATGTTTTTGGACACCGTTCATATGGAAAGAACAAAGCCGGTCCCCATGCAGTGCAAAACTGCGCGGGGACCGGCTTTGAACAATTTATAGAATGTTTTGTATGGCAGTATAGTAATCTGTCAGATCAGCAACAGGTCGGTGTTATGATTTTACTGTTCTTCCGGGTTCCCTGGGTATGATCCGACAGTGATCCGGCAATTAACCGATATAAGCGACTGCTTCGATTTCAACCAGTGCATCCTTGGGAAGTCTTGCAACTTCTACGGCTGCTCTTGCGGGGCAGTCTGTTTCGAAAAATTCACTGTAAACGGCGTTCATGTCGGCGAACATGTTCATATCTTTCATAAATACGCCGACTCTTACACATGCGCTCATGTCAATGCCTTCGCTGGCCAGAATATTTTTGATGTTGATCAGGGACTGGCGGGTCTGGCTTTTGATATCATCACCGGCAAATGTTCCGGTTGCGGGATCGATGGGCAGCTGGCCGGATACGAATACCATGTCGCCGGCTTTCACTGCCTGTGAATAAGGTCCGATTGCTGCAGGTGCTTTTTCTGTGTTTAAAATCTTCTTCATGTTGTTATTACTCCTTGCATAAAATGAAATGATTGCGCGTTTTTGTCTTGCTGTAATCAGGGAAATTACAGTACCCGGCATATATTCTTCACCGGGTGCTGTAGTGTGTATGATATTTATTGAAAGACAGTATCAGTATATCACATTAATTCTTTTTGTGCATCATTTACCATGATTATTTCTCATCATCTGACTATTTCTCATCATCCACCGGCACTTCTTTTGTTTTAGGAAGTATGATATTGAGCGCAACGGCCACGATGGTAGCAACAACGACAGGGGATTTGCCGAAAATCGTTGTTACCCATGAGGGGAATGCTGCCAGAGAGGCGGATGCCTGGCATACGCCCATGCCCAGTGCTGCGGCAAGTCCTACGATGGAGGTGTTGCGGTAGTTCATATCTTCTGTCATAACCAGTTTGATACCGGTCATGGCGATGGAAGCGAATACGGTTACAGTTGCACCGCCCAGTACGCACTGGGGAATTGTGGTCAGAATCGCGGAGAATTTCGGGATCAGACCTGCCAGAAGCATAAATACGGCAGTCAGGCCGAGAACGCAGCGGTTGATAACCTTGGTGGTCGATACGATACCCACGTTCTGGCTGTAGGTAGCGGTAGGCAGGCATCCGAAGAATGCGCTGACGATGTTGCAGATTCCGTATCCGGTGATGGCGCCTTTTAATTCCTGATTGGTAGGAAGACGGTCCATGCCGCCTGTGGTGGTAGCCGAGAAATCGCCGATGGCCTGAATGGCATTGATGGCAAACAGGATTGCCAGTGCAACGCATGCGGACGGTTCAAAATGAATACCGAAATGCATCAGTTCGGGCAGCTGGAACCAGGAAGCGGTGGCAACACTGTCGAAGTTTACCATGCCGAAGCACATGGCCATAATATATCCGGCAACCATACCAATCAGGATAGAAGCCAGTTTGGCAAATCCTTTTGTATAATGATTCAATACGGTTACAACAGACAGTGTAAAGAGAGCAACGGTCCAGTTCTGCCAGGAACCGTAAGCTGCACTGGAAGCGCCGCCGGCCATATAATTGATGGCGGTGGGATACAGGGAAAGACCGATGGTAAATACAACGGTACCTGCAATCAGCGGCGGGAAGAATCTGCGGATCTGATTGATGGACAGACCTACAATAAATGCAACGATACCGCCGATGATCTGTGCGCCCAGAATGGTGGCGATGCCGAAATCTTCCGCAATGGCCTGCATACTGGGAACGTAGGCAAAGCTGACGCCCATGATAACGGGCAGCCTGGCGCCCAGACGGATATCTTTAAAACCAATGGTAAATAACTGCAGCAAAGTTGATAAGGCAGAGAATACCAGGGAGGCCTGGATCAGAATAACTCTGTCCTTTCCTTCGATTCCTGCTGCGCCTGCTACGATGATGGCGGGGGTTACACAGCCCACGATCATTGCTACCAGGTGCTGAACTGCCAGCGGAAGTGCCTGGGAAAATTTCGGCATACCGTCCAGCTCGAATATGGAAGCATATTGTTTCTCTTTGCTCATAATCCGGTACCTCCTGTTTATGCCTGATGAATCCTTGTTCCGGTTTTACCCAAAATGCCGTCTTTGGCTTTTTCAAGAAGAGTGATCAGGGAAGTACGGTTTTCTCCGGATTCAGCAAATGCCACGGCAGCTTCTACCTTGGGAAGCATGGAACCGGGCGCAAAATGACCTTCACTTATGTATTGTCTGGCTTCGTCACAGTTCATGTCATCAATCCATTTTTCTTCGGGTTTTCCGAAGTTGATGGCAACCTTTTCCACTGCTGTCAGGATGATGAGAAAATCAGCATTCAGCTCCTGGGCAAGCAGGTTGCTGACGAAATCCTTATCGATGACAGCGGAAGCGCCTTTCAGGTGATTGCCCTGAAGAGTAACGGGGATACCGCCGCCGCCGCAGGCGATGACCAGCTGACCGGACTCTACCAGAGAGCGGATCGCGCCGATTTCGATGATTTCCACCGGCTTGGGAGAAGCAACCACACGGCGGTAGCCGCGTCCTGCATCTTCCTTCATGATATAGCCGTATTTTTCTTCTGCTTCTTTTGCCTGTTCAGCAGTCATAAAATGACCGATGGGCTTGGACGGGCATTTGAAAGCGGGATCTTCGGGATCAACACGGATCTGCGTGATCATTGTCGCAACAGGCATATCGAAAATACCACGGTTGTACAGCTCTTCACGAAGTGCATTCTGCAGATCGTAGCCGATATAAGCCTGGCTCATGGCAACACACACAGACAGAGGTGTATTGGGCTGACTGGGGTTTTCGCGGGACAAAGCAGCCATGGCATTATTGATCATGCCAACCTGCGGACCATTGCCGTGTGCAACAACAACTTCACAGCCTTCCTGAATCAGATCAACGATGGCGCGGGCAGTAATCTTAACAGCCTGCATCTGTTCCGGAAGTGTATTTCCCAAAGCATTGCCCCCAAGAGCAATCACGATTCTTTTTTTCTTTTCCATAAAACAAAATTCCTCCACATGATACAGAAAATGCAGCCCCCTGCAGGATGAAAAAATTACAGCTCAGACTTAAGTCAGATCTATATTTGAGAGCGGCAGCGAAGCCGCCGGAAGTTATATCCGGATCCGACAAATAAAGTACTGAACTGTATACGGGAGACAGACATATGAATTGATAGATGAGACAAAAATATAAAAATTACAGTAACTGTTCAGAGTAAAATAGACTTGTATGAAAAAGTGTGATGAACAGTTACAAACATGAGATTAAATACGAAAAACAAAACCAATACCAATACAGGGGGCAAAGCCCCCGCATATGACCGCTTCCAATGCAGTCCGGCCCCTGATTCTGGAGCCTCACCCCCTTCGACTCCAATCAGCCCCGGACTGCACAAAATCCTACTTAAAAATTCTGGGTGTGCCTTTTTCTTCCAGTTTCTTTAATAAAGCTGCGGGATCCTCAAATTTGGACAGCAGGATCATAGCTGCGATTACGTAAGGCTTGTAGCTTGCTTCTTTGTACAGAGGTGTACGGTAACGGTCAAATACGCTGGCGTCTACTTCGCCTTCTTTGCAGCTTACGCCGGTGATGTCAGCGGGCAGGCAGTGCAGGTACAGAGCTTTGCCGTCTTTTGTGGTTGCCATGAGTTCTTCTGTGCATGCCCAGTCTTTGTGTTCTGCGTTCTGAGCCAGCAGTTCTTTTTCCAGTGCCTTGATGCCTTCTGTGTCACCTTCACCGTACAGATTTGTTCTTTTTTCCATAGCTGCGAAAGGAGCCCAGCTCTTGGGATATACAATATCAGCATCCTTGAATGCATCAGCCATATCGTTTGTTCTGCGGAAGGAACCGCCGCTTGCTTCTGCATTTTTCTTAGCTACTTCTTCCACTTCGGGCATTACTTCGTATCCTTCGGGATGAGCCAGAACAACTTCCATACCCATACGTGTCATCAGACCGATTACACCCTGAGGAACGGACAGCGGTTTGCCGTAGGAAGGTGAGTAAGCCCATGTCATAGCCAGTTTTTTGCCCTTCAGATTTTCAACGCCGCCGAATTCATGGATGATGTGCAGCATATCAGCCATACACTGTGTAGGATGGTCGATATCACACTGCAGGTTTACCAGAGTAGGTCTCTGTTCCAGGATGCCGTCTTTATGGCCCTGTTCAACAGCTTCGGATACTTCGTGCATGTAGGCGTTGCCTTTGCCGATGTACATATCGTCACGGATACCGATTACGTCTGCCATGAAGGAGATCATGTTGGCTGTTTCACGAACAGTTTCACCGTGAGCAACCTGAGATTTGCCTTCGTCCAGATCCTGAACTTCCAGACCCAGCAGGTTGCAGGCAGAAGCGAAGGAAAAACGGGTACGTGTGGAGTTGTCACGGAACAGGGAGATGCCCAGGCCACTTTCAAATACCTTTGTGGAGATGTTGTTTTCTCTCATGTAGCGCAGTGCATCTGCAACAGTCCATACAGCTTCCAGTTCATCGTCGGTTTTTTCCCATGTGAGGAAAAAGTCGTTGTTGTACATTTCTTTGAAGTTTAAAGAGTTTAATTTGTCGATATATTTCTGTAATGTTTCCATAAGTCGGATACCTTATCCTTTCATTAATATAATTGTTATAGTTTACAGTAAAATTTAAAAATGACAAAATGACAGTTTTGTTTGCTTTTTCTTCCGCCTTTATCCCGGAAAATCAGTGGTGGTGGTGATGTGGTATGTGATTTTCCGGTTCAGGCAGGAAAAGTGATTGTGGAAAATGATAATATTAATGTATTATTTGCAGTAGCATGTGGGCAGTGCTGCGTAAACTGCTGCACATGTTACCAGATCCTGCTTCCAGGTCTTTTCATTGGGTGCGTGTGCCTGGGCCTCTGCGCCGGGACCGAAGCCGATGCAGGGGATGCCGTTGCGGCCCATGATGGA
>JALFLM010000152.1 GCA_022774705.1 Lachnospiraceae bacterium
GTAAACGTCCAGATGTTCCTCATGGGTGCCTTTCTGCTCCCATTCAATTCCATGTTCGCTGGCAATCTCCGCAAGTACTTCTTTTTCATGGTTTATCCACTGATTCAACTCCGTATCATGCTTGTTTCCACCCTGAAATCCCAGACTTTTCAATGCCTGCTTCAGTGAAACCCTAGTGTCCATCCCTTTACCTTTCCAACCAGTCACATAGGGTACAAAATCAATATGCAAATGTGGAGTCGCTTCATCCTGATGCAAATAACAGCTAAATACTCTCAGTGTCGGATTCCTCTTCTGAAAATCCTGAATATATTCATCCAGAACCTTCACTGCAAGTTCCCCATCGGGTGTTCCAGCAGCCATATCTTCACAATTTCCAATTTGAAAGATGACTTCATGGAACAACTTTTCCTGCTTACCCTGCCGGATCTTCTCATAATAATTTGTAATCTGCCGATCTTTCCTTTTTCCGACATTATAACGTTCCACCGATTCATCAAATAGTTCCTTATATACTTGTTTTAAATTTTCATTCTGATAGCAGACATTCAGATATACTCTGTCCGGATCTACATTTCCCGCTATAAAATCTCGTCTGTTATGAGCAAGAGATCCCGCTCCGATCATACCGCTGATAGTTCTTTTCATTGTCATATTGCCTCACCTCACCTTCTGAAACCAGTGCCAGATATGGCACATAATTTGTATTTACGCCAGTCATAGCAGTTATAAGAATTCTTCGCCGGATACGGCGGTTTTGTTACTTTTGTCAAAAGTAACGCAAAAGCACTTTCGACAGCCGTACCGTCCATCAAAAGTACCCTTGCGCCCTGCCGGGGGCTATACCTCCCGTTGGTCGGATTGCTTCTGCGTTACTCGTCTGACTGATTTATTCTGGTATTCTCGCCCGAACATATTCCAGATCTCCACAGTACGGTGTTCCCACCAGATACCATTCCCTTGCTAGATTCATTTCCATTCTGGTCGGCACCCACTTATCATCTACCAGCACTTCCAGGCATTCCCCACAGTGCAATCCAGTATCTATCCATAAATCCGATGACAAAATGCCATATCTTCCGTTGCTACTGTTGTAACCAAGTCTTCCTTCTCTCATTTCCAGTCTCCCTTCCAATCGGATTAAACTCAAAATCACTCGCCAAGGATGCCCTGAAACAGGGCTCCCTTTCCGCAATGCCAAAAACTTCCGTCCTCACATCTGCTGCTTTTCCTTGTCCGCCAACGATACAGGAGCGTGCCACGCCCCTGTCCTATCGTAGTCAGAAAAGAACTACCAACGGAAATCCTCCGGTATTCCACGCCTGTCCAGATATTCCTGCCGGGCTTTTTCCCGTTCCTCCTCCGTCGGGGCAGTTTTGGATCTCGTATATAATTCCCGTTCCACCATAGCATTCATTTTCTGCTCCAATCCGTTTTTCACTTCTTCCGTGCAGCTATCATCGTCAAGCAGATGATACCGAAGCAGTTTCATAAATAATTCCTGTGGAATCTGTACATTCTTCATTTCTTGCTCCTTTCAAGGTGGCAAGATGCCCTGTTCTTAAGAAATGGTCATCTTGCCATCTTCTTTTTATTCTGACAACATCCAGAACCATTGATTTCCACGTTTTACAGAATCAATCTCCAGTTCCAGTTTTGCATTTCGCAGCGTCTTCTTTTTAATCCCACGCCTTTCAGCTTCTTCTTCAATCTTTTTCTGAGCCATACCACCGTTAGCCAATATCTCCAGCAAGAACTCTTTCGCTTTCCGGCTTTTTTGCCCTCTGCTGTCACCACTGAGCAGGTCATCTGCGCTGATGTCATATTCCCCTATCCATTCAAAACCCGTCTCCTTATCCAGACGGAATGCTATGGACTTCCCTTCTGGTGCAAGGGAACTTTTCACATGGCATACCACACGGATTTCCGGTTCATCCTTAATTCTTCCAACAATCAGCACGCTTCTGGCTGCAGCCTGAAAATCAATAGAACCTAAGCCACGATAGGAAGACTTTCCATTGCTGTTTTTGTTCATATGCCCGATCAAAATGATTGCACAGTGATATTTCTCTGCAAGCACCGCTACACGTTTCATTAACGGGCGGATTTCATTTGCCCGGTGCATATCCACCTCTGCACCAAGGAAGCCTTGTATTGGGTCTAATACCACCAGACGGGTTTTTGTCTGTACAATAGCTTCCTCCAGCCGGATATCCAGCATAGTAAGTGGCTGCTCCCGGTCATCAATGACCATCACTCTGGAGCAGTCAGCACCAGCCGCCAGAAGCCTCGGCTTAATCGTATCGCCCAGCCCATCCTCTGCAGTCTGATAAATGACATTCACAGGCTCTATTGGACTTTCCGACAATTTCACATCAGAATCAGCAGCTATTTCTGCTCTAGTCTTTTCCTCGGTTGCCTGTTCCTGATCCGGCAGAATCTTTTCTCCCTTGGTCAATTTTGCAATGATCTGAAGCACCATAGTGGTCTTGCCCTCACCGGGATCTCCCTGAATAATCGTTACTTTTCCAAAAGGGATAAACGGGTAAAACAGCCATTCAATCTGCTCTACTTCCACCGTTTCCATGTTAATCAGTTTCAGATCCGGCTCCATTCTTTTTATTTCTGTTTTCTTTATCTCTACTTTGTTCGTTTCCATCGTTCCTCCTTATTTTCCCGTTGAAAGGAAGCGGAGATTTTGATAGAATACCCATAGAAAGTTTTTGGGTGAGTATTCTACCAAATCCCTGCCTTTAGGTGTTTGCCGACACTTAAAGGCTTTTTCTATTCTTCCTTCATGCCAT
>JALFLM010000160.1 GCA_022774705.1 Lachnospiraceae bacterium
ACTGCGGAGTGTACATGAACTTGTAAGTAGCGTGTTATCCGTAACCGCAAAAGCATACACTACGAAACAGTAAGAAGTATCCGCGAGGACTTCAATTTCTCGATGCGTTAAGTATATTTAAACACATTTTGAGTGGCAGAACCAAGTTTGAAGAAGATGAATTGGAAAAATTATTTTACCATCGGCGCCACCGCTGCTTTGACCCTGTCTCTGCTGGCCGGCTGCGGGGCTTCCCAGTCCTCAGGAACACAACAGCCTGCATCCGAAAGCAAAACTGCCGGCACTGTGCTTCTGAGTGTAAATCCTGAGATTGAAGTGGAATATGACAATAGTGGTCTGGTGCTGGAGATTGAGGGTATCAACGACGACGGCAAAACCATTGTTGCCGGTTTTGAGGACTACAAAGGCAAGGATTGCCCGACTGTGGTGAATGAACTCGTTAAGGAGATCTATGAATCCGGTTACTTTATCGATACCGTAGACGGCCACGCAAAGAACATTGTGCTGAAGCTGGAGGAAGGCTCCGCGTATCCGGATGACGATTTCCTGGAAGAAGTGGCTGAGGGTGTCCGGGAGGCCGTTAAGACTTGCGGCATTACCTCGGAAACCATGACTGTCCAGGAGGATGATCTGGATGACGAGGGGCGTATCGGGCAGGATAAGGCGGAGGAGATAGTCCTGTCACAGCTTGGACTGAACGCCGCTTCCTTTAACAATCACAAGTACGAGCTGGATGACGGCGTGTATGAGTTTGAGTTCTCTGCCGACGGTGTGGAGTATGAGTATGAGGTAGATGCCCGCACCGGTAAGGTACTGGAAGCGGACATCGACGGCAACGACGACTGGGACGACCGTGACGACTGGGATGACTGGGAGGAGGTCGATGATCAGGATGACGCTGATGACTGTGACGACGCTGACGATCAGGACGATGCTGATGACTGATCATATCCTGAACTGCAGATGCGCATAAGTCATCGCCAATCAAAAAGCAGGAACATGGCTCCCTCAAATTCAGAGGGTGGTGTTCTTGCTTTAGGTGCGAAAGATGGGAGACGGTACCCTGCCACCACAAAGAAGGCAGGATATTGAGCTGTTACAGCACTTCGTATACGTCGACAATTGGCCGCTTTGTAAAACGGGAGGGATGTTGCTTTAAAAGCAACATCTCTCCCGTTTGTTTCTTTTCAATGATTCTTTAAGTTTTTAATGTTATAATCAGATAACAGTGGAGGTGTTTCAGAATGAAAATATTGCTTGTTGAAGATGAAAAAAGGATGGCGCAGGCATTATGTCAGATCCTGCGTCTTGAAAAATATGAGGTTGATCACTGTGCTGATGGACTTTCCGGTCTGGAAGCCATTGAAACAGACATATATGATATCATTATTCTGGATGTTATGCTGCCTGGAATGAATGGATTCGATATCGCCGGAAAGACCCGGCAGAAAGGTATCCGTACGCCCATACTGATGCTGACGGCAAAATGCGAACTTGATGATAAAGTGATCGGTCTGGATAGCGGGGCGGATGATTATCTTACAAAACCGTTCATGACAAAGGAGCTGCTTGCAAGGATCCGTGCTCTTGGCAGACGAACGATCAATTCGTCAGACGGTACGCTGACTTTCGGAGACATAAAGCTTGATGCCGGTCTGGCTACTCTTATTTGTACGACAAACGAACAAAGGGTCCGTTTGAGTGAAAAAGAGTATAAGATCCTCGAATATATGATTTCCAATCAGGGACAGATACTGACCCGTGAGCAGCTGGCGGTGAAGATCTGGGGATTTGAAAGTGAAGCGGAATATAACAATGTGGAAGTATATATGTCATTTACCCGCAAAAAGCTGGCTTTTGTAGGGGCAAAAACCGTCATAAAAGCAGTTCGAGGTATCGGATATGAATTGAGGTGTGAAGATGTTTAAGAGAACAAGGAGAAAAATTGTTGCTTCTATCATGGCGATTCTAATTTTTGTCTTTGCAGCTATCCTGGCATTGATTTACGGATCCAGCTATTATGAGACGATGAACAGAAACAGAGAAATGCTGGAGTCCCATGCGGAGTTTTTTTCTCTTACGGATATTTCTGATAATTACAAAGAAAATGACCTGGGACCGGATATTGGAAATCTTGCGAAGGGGGAGCCAAAGCCCGGAATGTCCGGGAAAAAAGATTTCAGAGATAGGGACGAATACAGACTTTCTTCTTTCTATTCGGTGGTTATCTCACAAGACGGCAGTATGCGGGTTGTTGAAAACGGCAATGAGATTTATTCCAATGAAGAATTGCTCGAACTTGCCGGTGAGGTCAATGTAAAGACAGACAACATCGGAACCATAGGAAGTCTGATGTATTACAAGGCAGATAAAGGGGGGTATACCCTGGTTGCTTTTCTGGACAATAGTCTGACCCAAAAAAGTATGTCGGCATTACTGAAATACACCCTGTATGGCGGAATTCTCGCCATTGTCGTTTTTTTCTTTCTGTCCGTTTATCTTGCCAGAATGATCATTCGCCCGCTGGAAGAAAATCATATCAGGCAAAAGCAGTTTATTTCTGATGCCGGGCACGAGCTGAAAACCCCAATCTCAGTGGTCAGTGCCAATGCAGAACTATTATCAAGAGAAATCGGAGAGAATCAGTGGCTTGCGAATATTCAATATGAAAACGAGAGGATGGGAGCTCTGGTAACCCAGCTCCTTGATCTTGCCCGTATGGAAAATGTAACGCCGCAGATGGAAACGGTGGATTTCAGTCATCTGGTCATCGGTGAGACGTTACCGTTTGAAAGTGTGATATATGAAAATGGAATGGTATTCAACTGTGAAATCCAGGATAAGATTCTGGTCCATGGTAATTCCATGCAGCTGAAACAGATTACAGCTATTCTTCTGGATAATGCCGTGAAGCATTCTGCGGCAGGCGGGGAAATATTGCTGACATTGAAAAAGGATCATGGACGTGCGGTTCTTTCCGTGATCAATGATGGGGATGAGATTCCTGCTGAGCAGTGCAGGCATCTTTTTGACCGTTTTTACCGGATGGATGAAGCACGTAACGGGGAAGACAAACATTACGGTTTGGGGCTTGCGATCGCCAGGGCCATCGCTGTTGGACATCATGGCAAAATCGAAGTAACATGCCATGGCGGAAAAGTTCAGTTCATCATCAGTCTTCCGGCTGAAAACAGTAGATAATAATTTAATAGTTTTCAATTTTTTTTCAATCTACCTCCTGTACAATGAGTGTATCAAAAGTACAGGGGGTTTTTTCATGGGTTTCCAAACCGTTTTTAAACGTTATGAAATCAAATATATGCTGACACAGGAACAGAAAAAGAAAGTACTGCGGGTACTGGAGCCTTATATGGCACTTGATGAATACGGACGTACGACGATGCGCAATATTTATTTTGATACAGATAATTATCGCCTGATCCGGCGCTCCATCGATAAACCGGCTTACAAGGAAAAGCTCCGTGTCCGCAGCTATGCGCAGGCAGATGCCGACAGCACCGTGTTTGTTGAATTGAAAAAAAAGTATCAATCCGTTGTATATAAGAGACGAATTGCACTGCCGGAGCTTGAGGCGATGAGGTGGCTTATGGGAGAGCATCACTGCCTGAAGGATACCCAGATTTCCAGGGAAGTAGATTATTTCCTTTCGTATTACCGGACACTTCGTCCGGCAGTATTCCTGTCCTACGAGCGTGAGGCATACTACGAGAAAAATGGCGGAGATTTTCGGGTAACCTTTGATGATACAATCCTGTGTCGACAGGAGGATCTGTCATTAAAGTCAGAGGTATATGGTACTTCGCTGCTGCCGGAAGGAATGGTCCTGATGGAAATCAAATGCTCCGGCGGTATGCCATTGTGGATGACCCGGGTTCTATCGGAACAACATATTTATCATACGTCGTTTTCCAAGTACGGAACGGCATATCAGATAATGATTTTTCCAAAAACAAAGGGTGCAGACACACATAAGGATAAGGAGACAGCTTAAAAATGGAAAATTTATTTAGAGGTTTATTTGATTCTGAACTTACGACGGTCATCGGTGTGACCGACTTTATGTTATGCCTGGGCCTGTCCCTTGTGCTCGGTCTGATCATGGCTGTCAGTTATATGTATCGTACCCGTTACACCAAAAGCTTTGTTGTAACACTTGCTTTGCTCCCCGCAGTCGTCTGTGTTGTGATCATGATGGTCAATGGGAATGTAGGAACCGGTGTGGCAGTTGCCGGAGCCTTCAGTCTCGTCCGCTTTCGTTCGGTTCCGGGAACAGCAAAAGAAATCTGTGCGCTGTTTCTGGGGATGGGTGCCGGTCTGATATCCGGTATGGGGTATCTCGGTTTTGCAGTTTTATTTACGCTCATCATGTGCGGGATGTTCCTTCTTTATGACAGCCTGGAATTCGGAGCCGGAAATAAGAAAAATCTTTATAAAACGCTGAATGTTACGATCCCGGAAGATCTCGATTACACCGGTGTATTTGATGATATCTTTACCGAATATACCATAGAACATAACCTGTCCCGTGTAAAAACGACCAATATGGGCAGCTTGTTCCGCCTTACATATGATATTACCCTGAAAGATGCTGCAGGAGAAAAAGAAATGATTGACAAGATAAGATGCAGAAACGGAAATCTGGAAATCACTGTTTCCGGGCAGGAAACTTCGGTTTCAGAATTGTAATCTGGAAGGAGGAATGAAGAAATGAAGAAAAATATTTCTATTTTGTTGTGTATTACCTTGATGCTCACCATGCTTGCGGGCTGCTCCGGAAATAGTTCCAGCGTTGATATATCTGCTAATGAAAATAATGTGAATCCAAATGCCGACTCTGCAGCGGCAGCTGAAACAGATACAGCAGTTGAGACGACGAATGCAGATGCAGCTGAGACGGCGAATGCAGATGCAGTTGAGACGGCAGACTTTTCGCAGAGTGAAGTGGATATGTTTACGGATCGTGATTATGACAGTGGGTATAGCGAAAGTGAAAGTATTCGGATTCAGTTAAATGGTAATTCTGCTTCGGCAAGCGCAGACAGCGTAAAAATATCCGGAACAACAATTACAATCACAGAAGAGGCGGCGTATGTGATCTCAGGCACTTTGAATGACGGGATGATCATTGTGGAAGCTGATGATACAGCAAAGCTGCAGATCGTCCTCAATGGAGTAAACATAAACAGTGAAAATACAGCAGCACTTTATGTGCTTTCTGCGGATAAGGTGTTTGTAACACTTGC
The DNA here is from genome assembly GCA_022774705.1 of Lachnospiraceae bacterium. Taxonomy (GTDB): domain Bacteria; phylum Bacillota; class Clostridia; order Lachnospirales; family Lachnospiraceae; genus TWA4. Next base: position 5,265 of record JALFLM010000160.1, read on the forward strand.
TGATGGAACAGAGAATATTCTTTCCAACGGAGGTGCATTTGAATCTATTGATGAAAACAATATCGATGGGGCTGTATATTCCAGACAGGATCTGACATGGAATGGAAGCGGTACACTGACAGTTACTTCACCTGCCGGTCACGGTATCGTCTGCAAGGATGATCTTGTATTTACAGGTGGCACTTATATGGTAACAGCTGCTTCTCATGGTCTGGATGTCAATGACAGCGTTCGAATTGCAGAAGCGTCTATTACCATTGATGCCGGAAAGGATGGCATCCACGCGGAAAATACGGAGGATGCTTCCCTCGGTTTTGTATATATTTTAAGCGGAACCATGGATATCGAGGCGGAAGGCGATGGTATTTCAGCAGGAGCTTATCTTGAGGTACAGGATGGAACAATCAGCCTTCTGGCTGGTGGTGGCTATGAAAATGGTACTTCGCAAAGCTCTGCTTCTTATGGCGGATTTAAGGGCAGCGGTAAACCAGGTCGTTCTTCTGCTAAGATGGTTCCTGACGAAAACAGTACCAATATGCAGCCTCCTGAAGAAAGCAGCAGTATGACAGCTTCGGAAGAAAGCAGTACCAGTATGAAAGGCTTAAAAGCGGTCAGTGGTATTCTGATTTCAAATGGTACGATAACCATTGACTCTGCAGATGATTCGATTCACTCTGACACATCTGTGATCATGAATGACGGTACATTTGAGATTGCTTCCGGTGATGATGCAGTTCATGCAGACGACACACTCACAATTACAGACTGCAATCTGAATATATCGAAATCCTACGAAGGCCTGGAAGCACAGAAACTCTATGTGAAGGGAGGAACGATTGTATTAAACTCCACGGATGATGGACTGAATGCTTCCGGAGGTACCGATTCCAGCGGTACGACAGGAGGAAGAGATGGCATGTCTGGCGGTGGAAAGCAGTCTTCCGGCAATGGTGTGATTGAAATATCCGGTGGGAATCTGACCATTTATGCTTCCGGTGATGGTCTGGATTCGAACGGAACACTGACGATTTCGGATGGATATATCTATGTGGCGAATCCGACCTCCGGAGACACTTCCATCATTGATGCGGATGTCAGTCCGGTAATTACCGGCGGAACGTTTGTCAGCACCGGCTCGACTACGATGATGGCACAGACGTTTGCATCTTCTTCCACACAGGGTGTCATCAGCTGTACAACCGGGACACAATCTCCGGGATCTGTCGTAACGGTAAAAGACAGCAATGGCAACAGAGTAATTTCTTATGAAGTGGAATATAGCTGTGCCATGGTAATGATCAGCAGCCCGGATATCGTAAAGGGTGACGCATATACGCTTACGATAGGATCAATATCCGGCAGTGTTCAGGCAGAATAAATATAAAATATTATGAACACGCAGCCTGTGAAGCAACACCAGGACTATTGTTATGAGAGATTTTTTGTATATTTCCCCTCCAAAATATGATATCATTGGAGCAATGGCAGAGAAATAAAGTACATGCGGAAATAGACTGCCGTCAGAATAAATCAGGAGTAAATATTATGCTTAAAATTGTATTTCTTGACGTAAAAACCATTGGAGAAGATATTGATCTGTCCGGTTTTGATGAACTGGGCCGGGTGGTGAAGTATGATTTCTCTTCACCGGAGGAGATTCCGGGGCGTGTCCGGGATGCGGATGTGATCGTGCTGAACAAAGTGCGGGTCAATGAACAGACTGTTGGTTCAGCTGAAAAACTGAAGCTGGTCTGTGTGACGGCCACCGGTACCAATAATCTGGATAAGGAATATCTGGAGAAGCGGGGAATTGCCTGGAGAAATGTGGCCGGTTATTCCACGGAATCAGTGGCTCAGCATACATTTGCCATGCTTTTTTATCTGCTGGAGAAGCTGAGATATTATGATGATTACGTAAAAGAGGGCCATTATGTAAATGATACGATTTTTACACATTTTGCGGAGCATTTTACGGAAATCAGCGGGAAAACATGGGGGATCATCGGCCTCGGAGCTATCGGGCGCAGAGTAGCGGACGCGGCGCGGATTTTCGGTGCGCGGGTTATTTATTATTCTGCTTCGGGCCGTCCGCCTCAGGAGGGATATGAACAGGTGGATCTGGATACGCTTCTTGAAACTTCCGATATTATATCTGTCCACGCACCCTTGAATGAACATACGCAGGGCCTTATGAATGCGGAGAAATTCCATAAAATGAAATCATCCTGCATTTTCCTGAATCTGGGCCGGGGCCCCATTGTGGTGGAGCAGGATCTGTATGAGGCGCTGAACACCGGTGAAATTGCGGCAGCCGGTCTTGATGTTCTGTGTGAAGAACCTATGAGCGCCCATAATCCGCTGCTTCAGATCAAAGACAGTAGAAAGCTTCTGATCACCCCTCATATCGCATGGGCCAGTGTGGAAGCGAGGACACGTCTGATGAAAATTGTGCGGGAACAGATCGCAGAACAGTTATGAATATGTGGCCTGCTCTTGAAATCGAAGGTGTTATTTAGTATAATAAATGTTAATCATTAATTGCTGTTATTTCAGGGACGCAGAGTATTTTCTGCTCCCCCTGTCCCTGAAAAAAGCAGAACTATTAAAGATATAATCATAGTGAATAAGGAGGAATCTTCTATGGTTTCATGGAACAATCTGGATACGTTAACGTCTTTTAAAGAACTTACCGAGTTAAAAGACCGCGTAAACCTTGTGGAGGCAATGACAGGTGAGAATGGCGCCGATCGTGTAAACCGTTACAGCGTGCCCATGGGCAGCGGTCTTGTTTACAATTATGCGGCCAAGCAGGTGGATGACAAGGTTCTGGAAGCACTTGCTGCTCTGGCTGAGGAAGCTCAGCTGGCTGAAAAGTATGAAGCTCTTTACAATGGTGAAGTGATCAATACCGGTGAGAAACGTCTCGTTCTGCATCAGCTGTGCCGCGGACAGCTGGGCAGCCCCGTTGTAGCTGACGGTGTGGACAAGCGTGATTTCTATGTTGGAGAACAGAAGAAGATCGCTGATTTTGCCAATAAAGTTCATGCAGGTGAGATTACCAATGCTGCAGGCGAAAAGTTTACAACTGTTGTACAGATCGGTATCGGCGGAAGCGACCTGGGCCCCCGTGCTTTATACATTGCTCTTGAAAACTGGGCAAAAGTGAACAATACGCTTAAGATGGAAGCGAAATTCATCAGCAACGTAGACCCTGATGATGCAGCAGCTGTACTGAATTCCATCGATGTATCACGTTCTATTTTCGTACTGGTATCCAAGTCCGGAACCACTCTGGAGACACTGACCAACGAATCTTTCGTTAAGGATGCTCTGCAGAAGGCAGGTCTCGATCCTTCCAGACATATGATTGCCGTAACCAGTGAGACTTCTCCTCTGGCAAAGAGCAGTGATTATCTGGCAGCATTTTTTATGGATGATTATATCGGCGGACGTTACTCTTCCAGCTCAGGCGTAGGTGGCGCAATTCTGTCACTGGCATTCGGTCCCGATGTATTTGCGCGGATTCTTGCAGGCGCAGCAGAAGAAGACAAACTGGCAGTAAATAAGGATATGCTGAAAAATCCTGCTATGCTGGACGCCATGATCGGTATTTACGAACGCAACGTACAGGGTTATCCCTGCACAGCAGTTCTGCCTTATTCTCAGGCTCTGAGCCGTTTCCCTGCTCATCTGCAGCAGCTGGATATGGAATCCAACGGTAAGAGTGTAAACCGTTATGGTGAGCCCGTGAACTACCCTACCGGTCCCATCATCTTCGGTGAACCCGGCACCAACGGACAGCATTCTTTCTATCAGTTGCTGCATCAGGGAACCGATATCGTTCCGCTGCAGTTTATTGGTTTCAGAAACAGCCAGATCGGTACCGATGTAGTGATTCAGGACAGCACCAGCCAGCAGAAACTCTGTGCCAACGTAGCAGCTCAGATTGTTGCATTTGCATGCGGCAAGAAAGATGAGAACAGCAACAAGAGCTTTGCAGGCGGACGTCCCTCCAGTATCATCATCGGTGACCAGCTGACACCCGAATCTCTCGGCTCCCTGCTGGCTCATTTCGAGAACAAGGTAATGTTCCAGGGCTTTGTATGGAATATCAACAGCTTTGACCAGGAAGGCGTACAGCTGGGCAAGGTACTGGCAAAACGCGTACTGGCTCATGAAACTGACGGTGCACTGAAGGTATTCAGCGATTTACTGAATATTTAAGAACAACAAGATATGATAATCTGCGGGTGGATTGCCGGGAACAGTAAGTTTCTTTTTTAACAATGATAGACAGAATCCTGTTTTCGTGATAAAATTTTAAACATCGGAATGGCGATTTGGGAAAACAGATAATATTTAATAAAAATTTTGCATCTGCCTTTTCCATGCAGATGCAGTACAGGAGGTTGTTTATTATGGACAGATTAAAAGGAAAAGTTGCAATTGTTACCGGTTCTACCAGCGGTATCGGCGTTGGTATTGCCAGATTATATGCAGCAGAAGGTGCTAAAGTGGTGATCTGCGGGCGCAGAAAGGAAAGAGGACAGGCTGTTGTGGACAGTATCGCAGCAGAAGGCGGAGAAGCATGGTATCATTTTATGGATATGACCGATATGTCCAGTGTGGAAGCACTGATTGCCGACACGGCTGAGAAATACGGCAGGATCGATATTCTGGTTAACAATGCAGCCAATGTTGGTCTGAAGGATGGTCGTGTGGATGAACTGACTCTGGAGATGTGGGATGCTATCTTCCAGAGCGATATGCGCGGTACTTTCTTCATGACCAAGTGCGTCATCCCCTATATGCAGAAGAATGAAAACGGTGGTTCCATCATCAATATCGGTTCCATGGCTTCCTGCAGCGGTGACCTTGGTTCTACAGCTTACGCATGTGCAAAAGCCGGCGTTGATATGCTGACCAAATATACTGCTTTGCAGTACGGCAAGCAGAACATCCGCTGCAACTGTGTACGTCCCGGTCTGATCGTTACTCCTGAGAATGAGGCACGTGTGCCTCAGGCTCTGAAAGACATTTTCCTGAGCAACATTATGGTAAAACGTTACGGCTGCCCTGAAGATATCGGACATATGTGTGTCTATCTGGGCTCCGATGAAGCTGCTTACGTAACCGGTCAGGTTGTCAATGTGGACGGCGGTCTGAACTCTCATGTTTCAACCGTTGCCCAGTTCAAGGAACTGAATTCCCGTACATGGTAATTCCGGTTTCAGGAGTTTGAACCTGAAGTAGCTGAAATAATACAGCAGAACTGAAAACTGAACATTGTATATGCCTGTTTTGCGCCCCGTTGAGATTTTGACGGGGCGCTTTCTGGTGAGGTGCATGGCATCCGTGAGTTCACGGTTCGGAAAAAATGTGATATTCTGGGAACAGGAAAATAAGAAAAAACAGGAAAAATATGAGAAAGCAGGAAAAATGATGAGAGAACGCAGTCGAAAAACAGAAGCACAGAAAAATGCGTCATCAGAAACAGAAGTACAGAAAAATGTCCGGACCGGCACACAGGAGTATTCTCTTTTAGGAGAGTCCTGGGCTGATACTTCACAGGCGGCCGGCAGCAAAGCTTCCGATGGGATGGAAAAGCTGGAGAACTATAATTATTTCGATGCTGACAGGATTGAAAAATCAATGAAGATCCCCAGACGTGTCATGGATAGAGGCAGAAAACTGAGAACACAGGGGAAAGTCGCAATTTCGAATATTTTGACCGGATTTGATTCTTATTCAGGAGAAAACCTGGTTCAGGTGGATGCTGTAGGACAGGAATCCGAAAATCCGGAGAATGAATTTCCCATGCGTATGATATTTTCACGGACGGAGATGGTCAGCAGATCATGCAATTGCCCTGCCTGCAGCAGAAGCTACTGGAACTGGTCGGGGAGAGGGGAGATTGAATGCGGCTACATGGCTGCTATGGCCGGTATGATGGTGGATTATCTGAAAACACACAGCCCTGCGGATGCAACGGACCAGAAGGGTATGGCACTGATCTATGCTTTTCGTGAAAAGCGGGAAAATATGCTGCTGTCCGGCGGGGAGGCAAAGCAGGAGAGCCTGAAGCTGCTCCCGAGACTGACCAGAACGGAGGATGGACTGTCTCTTTCATTTCGTGTGGGAAGCGGCAGAATGTTTGTAGTAAAAAAGCTGGATGAATTTTGTGATAATGTAAAAAATTCCGCCACAGCTGTTTACGGAAGTTCCACGGAGTTCAACCATAATCTGAACAATTTTACGGAAGATGCGAAAAGATGGATTGCTTATCTGAATCAGATCGTACGTGAGGAAGAGCAGTTTAACAGGAGAATACAGGAGTCCCGCTATTATTACGGATATAAGAAAGAAAGCGTGGGGAGTTCTCTGGATCTCTTTGGATGGCGCCTCGATCAGTTCTACGATCATCTGGGAGAGGAAGGGGTTGAATACGAGGATAAACGGAACGGGAAGAGAAAATCGATTCTGCATTGCGGCATTCACAATCCCGAAATCAGTATGCAGATTCAGGAAAATCGTCTGGAGAAAGTAAAAGGATTTCATGGTGTTCATGTCACTGGAACTGTGCCGGAGCTGTTTTACGGTATGAATTCTGCATATTATGTGGACGAGGATCATCTGTACAGGACGGAGCCGGGATTTCTGGAGAAGGTTGAACCGCTGGCGCAGCTGTCAGGAAAAACATACGGTGAGACGTTTTCTTTTGATGTGGGCAGGAATCATCTGGCGGAGTTCTATTACCGGATTTTGCCTCAGCTTCAGGGTATCGTGAAGATTGAAGAAACGAAACCGGAGATATTCCGTTCTTACCTGCCGCCGGAGGTGTATTTTATCTTCTATCTTGATGCGGAGAATGATAATTTTACATGTAAAATTCATGCCGTATATGGTGACCGGGAGACAGAGGTGCTGGATGTACTGTCTCCCGAACACGGGGGAATGCTGGAGCCTTTTCGTGATAAAGAGAGAGAAAGTGAAATTCTGTATCTGACCAGCAAATGGTTTCCCGAGACGGATTATGAAAAAGGTGAGCTGCACTGCGGTCATGATGAGGAAATCATGTACCGGGTCATGGAAAGCGGTACGGCAGCATTGATGGAACTGGGTGAGGTCCGGTGTACGAAACGTTTCCGGGAACAGCATGTGGTGAGAAAAGTGAAGGTTTCAGTGGGAGTGTCCGTGTCAGGCGGACTGCTGGATCTGAACATCGCCACGGAGGATATTTCACCGAAGGAGCTGCTGGATATTCTGAAAAGCTACCGCTCCAAAAAGAAATATTACCGCCTGAAATCAGGCGAATTTCTTGACATGGAGGATAATTCTCTGGAGATGCTTTCGGAGATGATGGAATCGCTTCACCTGTCGCCGAAGGAATTTATCAAAGGGAAGATGCATCTTCCCGTGTACAGAACACTGTATCTTGATAAGATGCTGGAGGAAAATGATGCTGTTTACAGCCACAGGGACAGCCATTTCCGGGAGATTGTCAAAGAATTCAAGACGGTCAATGATGCCGATTTCGAAGTGCCGGAAAGCCTTTCGAAGATTATGCGTAAGTATCAGAAAAACGGTTTCAAATGGCTGCGCACGTTGGAAAGCTGGAAATTCGGCGGCATTCTGGCTGACGACATGGGTCTGGGCAAGACCCTGCAGATGATCGCGGTGCTGCTGGCGGCAAAGCAGGAAGGAAAGCTGGGAACAGCCGTGGCAGCGAAGCAGGAAGGAAAACCGGGAACGGCGCTGGTGGTGACACCGGCTTCTCTGGTATTTAACTGGGGAGAGGAATTCGGGCGTTTTGCGCCGGAACTTTCCGTGACGCTGGTGACGGGAAACCAGGAAGAACGCAGACGAAAGATTGAAGCATATGAAGAATCGGATGTTCTGGTGACTTCCTATGATCTTTTGAAGCGGGATATCGCACTGTATGAAGGAAAAACGTTTGCCTATGAGGTGATCGACGAAGCACAGTACATTAAAAATCATACAACGGCGGCAGCGAAAGCAGTGAAGGTAATCAGCAGTGAAATCCGCTTTGCCCTGACCGGAACGCCCATCGAAAACCGTCTCAGCGAGCTGTGGAGCATTTTCGATTATCTGATGCCTGGTTTCCTTTACGGTTATGACGTATTTAAAAAAGAAATGGAAAGCCCCATTGTCAAAAATACAGATGAAGAGGCCATGAAGCGGCTTCAGAAGATGACCTCTCCCTTTATTCTGCGCAGACTGAAGGAAAATGTGCTGAAAGACCTGCCGGATAAGCTGGAGGAAAGCCGTTACATACAGTTTGGCGCTGCCCAGCAGAAGCTGTATGACGGGCAGGTGCTTCACATGCAGGAACAAATTGCAAAGCAGGATGAATCGGAATTCAATAAGAACAAGCTGCAGATTTTGGCGGAACTGACCAGACTGCGTCAGATCTGCTGCGATCCGTCCCTTTGCTTTGAGAATTACCGGGGAGAAGCGGCGAAGGTGGAGGCATGCATGGACCTGATCCGCAGCGCCATGGACGGCGGACACCGGATTCTTCTGTTTTCCCAGTTTACGTCCATGCTGGAGATTTTAAAGGAGCAGCTGGAAAAGGAAAAAATCCCCTGCTATACGATTACAGGTGATACGCCGAAGCAGAAACGTCTGCAGCTGGTAAAGGAATTCAATGAAGGCGATACACCGGTCTTTCTGATTTCCCTGAAAGCGGGCGGCGTAGGTCTGAATCTGACAGGGGCTGACGTGGTGATCCATTATGACCCCTGGTGGAATCTGGCGGCCCAGAATCAGGCAACGGACCGGGCGCACCGCATCGGGCAGACAAAAAAGGTAACCGTATATAAACTGATCATGAAAAACTCCATAGAAGAAAAGATTCAGAAGCTGCAGGAAACGAAACGGGATCTGGCTGAACAGGTCATCGGAGGTGAAACAGGGCAGCTGGGCGGTCTGAGCAGAGACGAACTGCTGGAACTGATATTGTAATTGCGGCAGTGCCAAAACGATTACGATTAATGGTTCAGGTACGGTTTCCAGAACAATTTCCGGTCTGAGCAAAGGAAAAACATATTATGTTCAGGTCCGGGCATATAAAAAGTCCGGGAACAGTACCCTTAAAGGTTCCTGGAGCAGTTCAAAAACCAGTGTGGCTGCAGTTTCCAAAAGCGGAAAAGTAACGGCTAAATCACCTGGTACGGCTGTCATCAAAGCAAAAGTCGGCTGATGCCTGCTGCCTCTCTTCTGTTACATGTCTGATATCAATCAAGCAGGATCTGTAATGTATTACTGCGTCAGATCCTGCTTTTCCAGGGAAGCCAAAAAACATTTTTGGCTTGAGTCCATGCTATCATAAAAGTCTGTTAATTTAAATTCAATAAAAAAATACATATTTATTTTTTCGACAGTTGTTTTACAAAAAAGATGCCGTCTGGTATACTTTTTATGTAATGTTATAAAAAAAGTGAGGCTGGAGGAATATACGATGGCCAGAAAATATGGATTCAAAGAGTTCTATTCTTCATTTAAAAGAGATTTTAAAGCAAACAATGACATTGAAAGACTGCAGGCTATGCTGGGTGAAAAAATAGCATCTTCCATAACGCCCGGTACAGCAAGCAATCTTGTCAATAAAGGGCTGCGAAGAAAGGATGCCAATCAAATTTGTCTGAGCGGAGTCGTATATTATACCAATCATTTCAATTGCATGTTTGGAGAAAACAAAATTTATTTTGATAAGCTCCAGGATAAAATCTCGGATTTTCAGAGAAAGAATTCCATTCCCAATGCGGTGATACAGGAATTTGACGATGATGTATTTCAAAATCTGGCAGTATTGCTGGTTTCAGCTGCATCAAATGATCTGTTTTACTTGAAACACAATGATGACACACCGTCGGATATTCACACTCAAAATATAGTTACTGATATTTTTGATTTCATTAATGCTCAGAATATCAATGACATTTCAGGTGTATCAATGATGTTCCATTCAGGATTTCGCTGGTATATGGATTACAGTCCGAATGGCAGAGATGCGCTGCTGAAATCGATGGTTGACAAAAAAATACAGCTGCGCATTCTGATCAACAGCCCTGACGCTGTTCAGGCAGTATGTGATACAAAATTTTTAAGTACGGGTTATGGCGTATATCCGGAGCCAAATCTGATTATGGAAGGATGGCAAAAGCTTGCGCGGAAAAGAGGATTCTCTTTGAAAGCTTTTAAATGTATTTTCTTTCATTCCCTGTGCATTATTCAATTCAAAAATAATCAGAAAATAATGTATATATCGCATTACATATATAATCATATTCCGGGGGACGAACATCCAAAAACCATTCTTTTTCAGTCGGATCCATATTTTGATGTCTACTGCAATGAATTTGATTTTATATGGGAAAATGGAGATTGGCTGTATCATCCGGATATTTCAGAATAGTCTTTTCCGGATACTGGAAGGAGGATATTTTATGCGAAAATCCAATTACGATATGATGGCGGAACAGGTGCGGGAACTGTTCCTGCAATATGATCAGCAGGTTATGATCGACAAATTCAACCTCAAATATGATGAGGAATATCTTTATCCGATGCTTCTGAGAACGGAATACCGCATCAATCGCCTGAACGGAAAAGTTACGTATCTGACGGAAACAGGTGAGCAGCTGGCCGGCTACAATGAAGTCATGTCCATTTTTGACATGCTGTGCTATTCAGGAGACAGACCGGTTTCATTATCCGGCTGCTGGGAAAGTATGGGAAATCTCAGCGGAATGAAAGGCGGAACTCATAAGGAAGGCGGTGTGCTGAGCGGTGCAGCAGATTATTTTTCCGGGAAAACAGAACAGCTTGCAGCGGCCTGTGCTGCACTGGGAGGAAAAACGGGCTCAAAAGGGGATGTCAGTTTTATAATTCCGGTTTTTGATTTCTTTCCTGTATATTTCCAGTTCTGGGAAGGGGAGGATGAATTTCCGGCTCAGATCAGTTTCTTCATGGACCGGAATGCGCTGCAGTTTGTCCATTATGAAACCCTGTGGTTCATGCTTTCCTTCCTGGTGGAGCGCCTTAAAAGGGATGTAGCCCGGCTGCTGTCATGAATTCCCCCTGGGGGATTCCCCGTATTTGTTTTTATATGCCCGGTAAAAGGCTGAATAATTGCGGAAACCGCTCTGATAGCAGGCATCGGTAACGGAGGAGCCGTTTCGGATCAGCTTTCTGGCTGTGAACAGGCGCTTCTCCGTTATATATTTGCCGATAGTGATGTCGGTTTCTGCTTTGAACAGGTGCATGATATAGTAGCGGGTCAGGTAAAAGTGCTCCGCAATGGTCTCAATGTCCAGATCTTCGTTGATGTGTTCGTTGATATAGTTCATAATATTCAGTATCGTTTCATTGAATCCGGTGGCGCGGATGCAGGCGGTATCCCGGTTCAGAAGCGAGCGGTTCAGCAGAATCAGATATTCAAGAAATTTGATCCGCCGGTAGAGCGGTCCGGCAAAATCCCGGTCCTGACAGGAAAGAGACAGCTCTCTGCTGAGAGCGGCAAAACGGGGCCGGACTGCTTCCACCACGCGGATCAGGCTGGAACCGGCAGCTTTTGCTTCCTGAAAACAGTAAAAAAGATCAAAATCGTCCTCTTTATATTTTTCAAAGAAATTCCGTGAAAGATAGACAACGATCCGTTCATACGGTGTATTGCTGTGAATCACGGGCCGGTGAATTTCCCCGGCAGAAACAAGAAGCACATCGTCCGGCTGCAGATCAAAATATTTTCCTTCTACGCTGTAGCTTACATTTCCGTTCAGAAAAATCAGAACCTTGTAAAAATCATGATAATGAAAGTCAAATTCTTTTTTATTGCAGTCGGTCAGATAAAACAGCTTGAAATCGGTGTGAAGATAGCCGGTCTTAGCGTAATTCTGTTTGGGATTTTGTTCCATCAGATACCCCCTTTCTGCCTTGTTTATAAATCTGCTCATAAGGCGGTTTTCTGGTATCAGAAAGGTAACAGTCTGTCTGTCCGGCGTTTACAAACAGATTATTGTACCTGTTGCCGCATTTTATGAAATGTTTGCAGCACAAAACAGATTTTTATTATAAATAATGTCTGCTATAATCATATCAGGATCGGGAAAGATTCGCAAGTGTTTGTAAAAAAACAGGAAATTCGAGTGGAAACTTTATTGAAATCAATGTGAGGGAAATACAATGTGTGTGACATTTTATAAATATCATGGTTCAGGCAACGATTATCTTGTATATGACTGTTCAAAGAGCAGCAGTGTTTTAAGTCCGGAAAACATCCGGATGATCTGCAGTACCAATTTCGGTCTGGGGTCCGACGGGATTATGGTGGGGCCTGTGATAAAAGAGGACGGAATTCATGTGCAGATTTTCAATCCCGATGGCAGCGAGGCGGAAAACGGCGGCAACGGCGTCTGTATTTTTGCCAAATATTTGCGGGATGCAGGATATGTTACGGAAAAATCACTAGTTCTCCATACGCTGGGCGGGCCGGTGTATATTTCCTACAATAATGAAGAGGGCAGCGAGATTACTGTTTCTATGGGAAAACTGTCATTTTCCAGAGAGGAAATCGGCTGTGTGGGTACACCTGAACAGGTGGTGGATGTGCCGCTGCAGTTCGGGGAGGAAACATTTCCGTGTACCTGTGTTTCCATCGGAAATCCCCACTGCGTGATTCCCATGCGGAATATTTACAAAAAACGTGTCTGTGAGATCGGTGAATTTTCCGAGTGTGCGGAATATTTTCCCAATCGGATCAATACACAGATTGTAAAGGTTCTTGACCGGAACAATATTCAGATTGAGATTTTTGAACGGGGAACGGGATATACACTGGCATCGGGAAGCAGCAGCTGTGCAGCAGCAGGAGCCGTTCACAGGCTGGGTCTTACTGATTCTGATGTCTGTGTTCATATGCCGGGCGGAACGCTGCAGGTTCATATTGATAAAGACTGGAATGCATCCATGACAGGAAAGGTATGCTCCGTAGGTAAAATGATTCTGACTGATGAATTTATCAGAGATAACAGGATTGGGGAATAAAAAAGTATGAAAAATCTCCCGCAATGTGTTACAATGATTCTATCATAAAAGAAAAGGAGAGATTTGTATGGCGATCTATGATGTAATGGTGGAATCAATCAATCCCTGCGGCGGTGCCAGACACAGTGAAAAAAAGTTCATTGAGGTGGAGACGGATGATCCCGTGGCTTATGTAAAGGAAAATGGTCAGTGGGGTATCATTGATGTGACGGAGAACAAGGACGGGGATCAGGTGATCACCACCGGTGACGGCAACGGCTACATCACAAGGTATGTTTTTTCAGAATAGGTAAAAAATAATGTCGCAGAAGCAGGTCATGGGAAAAGCTCATGGTCTGTTTCTGCGGCATTTTTACATGTTCAAAGTGAGGGAAGGATATGGATAGAAAGATTCTTGCACAAAAAGCTCTGGAAATGAGGAAGTATTCCTATGTGCCTTATTCCGGGTTCCGCGTGGGAGCTGCCCTGCTGACGAAAGACGGGAAAATCTATACAGGCTGCAATATCGAGAATGCAGCATACACACCGACAAACTGCGCGGAGCGGACGGCTTTTTTCAAGGCGGTCAGCGAAGGGGAACGGGATTTTCAGGCGATTGCCATTGCAGGAGGTCCCGGGGATGCCGGGGAGCCGCTAAAGCTGTGTTCCCCCTGTGGTGTATGCCGCCAGGTGATGATGGAATTCTGTGATCCGGAGACATTTGAAGTGATTCTGGTGCAATCAGGGGAGGACTATCAGGTATATCTGCTGAAAGATGTCCTGCCCATGGGGTTCGGACCGGGCAATCTGGGAAAAAGAGAACCCGGAAAAAATATGAAAGACCAATGAGAGATTAATTAGAGAGAAGGTGATATGGAATGACACAGGAGGAGTTAAAGCAGCTTCCAAAAATCGATCTGCACTGTCATCTGGACGGTTCTCTGTCGCTGGAGTGTGTGCGGGAACTGCTGGGGCGCCCGGTGACCATGGAGGAACTTCAGGCAGAGGATGACTGTGACAGTCTGAAAACGTATCTGGAAAAATTTGACCTGCCGGTGTCGGCGCTGCAGACGGAAAACGGGCTGCGAAGGGCTGCATATGATGTGGTGAAAAGCGTTTCCGAAGAAAATGTCCGCTATCTGGAGGTTCGTTTTGCACCGCTTCTATCGGTGAATGAACATCTTGACTGCGAGCGGGTTATTGGTTCGGTGATCGAAGGTCTGGAGCAGGGACAGCGTGATTTTCCGGTGAAAGCTCAGGTCATTGCCTGTGCTATGCGTCATCATCCCCAGGAACAGAGTCTTGCCATGTTTCACGCGGCAAAAAGTTTTCTGGAGAAGGGACTCTGCGCACTGGATCTGGCCGGAGATGAGGCGGCATTTCCCATGAAGCAGTTTGAAGGTCTGTTCCGAAAGGCCGCTGATATGGGCTTCCCCTTTACACTGCACGCCGGTGAATGCGGCAGTGTGGAAAATGTGCTGGACAGCGTTGCCTGCGGGGCAAAGCGGATCGGGCACGGAATCGCCCTTGCCGGACATAAAGATGGTATCAGACTGTGCCGGGAGCAGAAAACCGGTCTGGAAATGTGCCCCATCAGCAATCTGCAGACAAAAGCGGTAAGAAGAAAAGAAGATTATCCGATCCGCGAATTTCTGGATGCAGAGCTCCTGATAACCGTCAACACGGATAACCGTACAGTCAGCAATACCACGCTGACCCGTGAACTTGGCTGGATTCAGAGTCAGTACGGCATCACGGATGAGGAAATCCGGCAGCTGGAGCGCAATGCACTGGAGGTGTCCTTTGCACCCGATGCGTGGAAAGAAAAGCTGCGCCTGGAATTTTAATGCAGGCTCATAACAGGAGGAGATCATTTGTTTACAATAGAAATACCGGGAAGGGACCCCCCTGACGATCAATCAGACATAAATTATCAGAAAATTCTGAATAATAAATATTTAATAAAAAAGAGATTGACAAAAATGGAATATATGCTATAATAAAACCATAAAACAAAAGAAAAGTACTGATTAACAGAATTTAAGAAAGGCGTGATTCCAATCAAAATTTAAATCAGAACTTATAATTTAAAGAAAGCGAGGTAAAGACCCCCTTAAAATCAGGCTTATCCCCGAAGTAGCGCAGCGGGACTCATAATACAGAAGAAAGGATCGGTAAAGTCCAATGGGAAGTGAAGAAACCATACAGTACTAAAGGATATCAGATGAAAGAATTGTTCTTCTTTTATTTGATATCCTTTTTTGCGGCTGTTTGTTTCTCTGGCGCATGTGATTACTCATTCGGCTAAGTGTCGGATACGATTTCAGATTGAATAGTGACAGAAAATTCTGAATATTTATTTTTTAGTAAAAAAGTAATTGACAAATCCGGAAAACATGCTATAATAAAATCACAAAACCAAATAAGAGTTCCTAATAACTGAAAAAGTGCATACCGTTTTCAATTATCAGCAGGACGCTGAAGGTTTTGTACATACAATTGTTCGTTATACAGGGGCTCATTATTCATAGACTGGATACATTATTTGGAGTTTTTGAAATTTAAAAAAGGAGGTACGGTCCAAAGGAAAGTTAAGCTTATCCCCGAAGTAGCATCCCGGGATTTGCCAAAGTGTTGATTATTATGATTGTTGTTCAGGATTTTAGATTTTACAGTTTTATTTACAGTCAGTCCGATCATCAAAGGTACGTGAGGTACGAAAAGACAGATTCAGAAATATACGGATCTCAAAACGGGATTTCATATTTCACCTGATTGTATTAATCAAGTATATAATCATATCCTCGGAAATGATAAGTTGAATAAGAGTAATAATTGACAGTTGAATCACAATTTAATATGGAACTGCATGAAATAGTTTTAAGAAATGAGGTAAAGTCCATTGAACAATTCTGATGAAGTGCAGCAGTAAGGAGTACCGGATGAAAGATAACTCGCCCGGTACTCTTTTATTGCTTACGCTTATTTTAACGGCTGACGCTTTAATAGCGAAACCTGCCTTCATGTTCTTTAAGAGGCATGGCTTCACATTCCATATCTGTAATTTCGATATAGCGGTCATTCTGCAGTTCGCGGATGAGGCGGCTGATCAGAAGGCTTTTTCCCTGCACTTCCATTTCCACAGTTCCGTCATACAGATTCTGGACCCATCCTGTTAAACCAAGCTCGTTTGCCATCATGGCGGAGCGATAGCGAAATCCAACTCCCTGCACATGTCCATGAAAAATAATGTGTCTGCGAATCATAAAATTTCCTCCTTTTGCAATCATGTCAGGATTATATCATGAAATGGCGGATTCGTGTATCCTGACGTTTTTTTATGCTAAAATGTATAAAAAAGGTCGGATTTGATATTGTTTTTAAACGGGAAATCAACTACAATAGAAAACACGGATTTTCAGCCTCTGGCTGACACCGTACCCGGCCAGACAGCCGGCAGGCGGACAGGGCGGAATCTGCCGGGTTTATTGTTATAATGTGAAGGGAGTATAGTGATAGTATGAGCAGAGAGAAGACGGTAGCTCAGATCTTCGGTCAGAATGTTTTCAATGACAAGGTGATGCGGGAACGTTTGCCGAAGAAGGTTTATGAGGAATTAAAAAAGACGATTGAAGGAAGAAAGGATCTGGATCCTACCATTGCGGATGTAGTTGCAGGTGCCATGAAAGAATGGGCGGTAGAAAAGGGTGCAACACATTATACTCACTGGTTCCAGCCTCTTACCGGTTCCACAGCGGAAAAGCATGATTCATTTATTACTGCGCCCAAAGCGGATGGTTCCGTTTTGATGGAATTTTCAGGAAAAGAGCTGATCAAGGGTGAACCGGATGCTTCTTCGTTCCCCTCTGGCGGTCTGCGTGCCACATTTGAGGCAAGAGGTTATACAGCATGGGACTGCACTTCTCCTGCATTTGTAAGAGAAGATGAGGCGGGTGCGATCTTATGTGTTCCCACAGCGTTCTGCTCCTATACAGGAGAGGCTCTGGATCAGAAGACACCGCTGCTGCGTTCCATGTCGGCTATTGAAACTCAGGCTCTGCGTTTACTGCGCCTGTTCGGCAATACCACTTCCAGAAAGGTTATTCCTTCAGTGGGTGTTGAGCAGGAATACTTTATTGTGGACCGTGAAAAATACCTGAAGCGTAAGGATCTGATTTTCACCGGCCGCACTCTGTTTGGTGCCATGCCTCCCAAGGGTCAGGAACTGGATGATCATTATTTCGGTGTTATCCGTCCACGTATCGGTGCATTTATGAAGGATGTCAATGAAGAACTGTGGAAACTGGGCGTATCCGCCAAGACACAGCACAACGAAGTGGCACCGGCACAGCATGAGCTGGCTCCGATTTATGCGGAATGCAATGTGGCAGCCGATCACAACCAGATCATTATGGAAACGCTGAAGAGAATTGCCAATAAACACGGTCTGCAGTGCCTGCTGCATGAAAAACCTTTTGCAGGTGTAAACGGCTCCGGTAAACATAATAACTGGTCACTGACAACTGATGACGGAATCAATCTGCTGGATCCGGGCAAAAAGCCTCATGAGAATAAGCAGTTCCAGCTGGTTCTGGCCTGTGTTCTGAAGGCAGTGGATACTCACGCTGATCTTCTGCGGGAATCGGCAGCTGATGTGGGCAATGAAAACCGTCTTGGCGCCAACGAAGCACCGCCGGCAATTATTTCCGTATTTCTGGGAACCCAGCTGGAAGATGTGCTTGAACAGGTGCTGGAAACCGGTGAAGCAACACATAGCTTAAAGAGCAGCAAGCTGGAAACCGGTGTTAAGACTCTGCCGGATCTGGTGAAGGATGCTACTGACAGAAACCGTACATCACCCTTTGCATTTACAGGCAATAAATTCGAATTCCGTATGGTCGGCTCCCGCGATTCTGTTGCGGAATGCAATGTGGTTCTCAATACGATCGTTGCGGAGGCTTTCTGCGAGGCCTGCGATATTATTGAAGCTGCAGAAGATAAGGACGAAGCAATCCATAATGTAATCGTTGATCTTATTTCACAGCATTACCGGATCGTATTCAACGGCAACGGCTATTCGGATGAATGGGTAGAAGAGGCTGCATCGAGAGGACTGCCCAACATTAAATCCATGGTAGAGGCAATTCCTGCACTGATAACGCCCAAGGCCATCAATCTGTTCCAGAAATTCGGCGTATTTACGGAGGCGGAACTGCAGTCCCGTGCAGAGATTCAGTATGAGGCATATTCCAAAGCTCTCAATATTGAAGTGAAGGCCATGCTGGATATTGCGGGAAAGAGTATTATTCCGGCAGTTCTGCGCTATGCTCATGAACTGGCTGATACCGTTCTTTCCATGCAGGAAGTTGGAATTACCTATTCTGCGGAAAAGGATATGCTGAAGGATATTGCCAGACTGCTGGAGGGTGCAAAGGCAGCTTACAATAAACTGAAGGTTATGGATGAACGTGCACAGGAGATTGCGGAAGGAAAAGACAGAGCCGAATTCTACAAATATGAAGTGGAACCCGTGATGATGGCTCTGAGAAAACCCATCGATGAACTGGAGATGATCGTTGACAAGGAAGCATGGCCCATGCCTTCCTACGGCGACCTGCTTTTTGAAGTATAATTATTGAACATAAAATTTTCCAAATACCCGGCTGTTTTCTGGCAGCCGGGTATTTGCGGCTGCAGCAGGTCAGACTTTATAATGATTTTATATTTATCTTATCATATGTTTATTTACAAACAAATGTTTGTGTGATAAAATGGGGGCATGAATGGACAGACAGTACCGGGCACGGCTGAAGATGATACGGTATTGCCGGGGATTTGGTGAAAGGGTAAAGGTGGACAGTTTATGAAATTATTTCATATTTCTGATCTTCATATAGGGAGATCGCTGCATAAATACAATCTGGGGCAGTGTCAGCGGGAAGTGTTTGATGAGATTATCCGGCTGGCCGTAGAGGCACAGCCGGATGTCATGATGATTGCTGGGGATATTTTTGATAAACCGGTTCCCTCAGGGGAAGCGTATACGGTTTTTGACACGTTTCTGAATGATCTGACGGATGCACTGCCCCGGATGACGGTACTGATTATTGCGGGGAATCATGATTCGGCGGAACGGCTTCAGTATGCCAGTACATTTCTGCAGAAGCATCATATCTATATTTCTGTTCTGCCGCCGGCGGACCCGCAGGAGCATCTGAAGAAGGTGACACTGGAAGATGAATTCGGAGAGGTGGATTTTTATCTTCTGCCGTTTACAAAGCCTTCTTATGTGCGCAGGCTGTTTGAGGACGGCAGAGTGGTTACGTGGTCTGAAGCGGTGGCAGAGGTACTGTACCGGGAGAATATTGATTATACCAGGAGAAATGTGATCCTGTCCCACCAGTTTTACGCTTCGGAGGGCTGTGAGCCTGAAACCTGTGATTCGGAACAGACAAGTATTGCCGTGGGAGGGATCGATCAGGTGGATGTGGATCTTCTGGCGGATTTTGAATATGCGGCTCTGGGTCATCTTCACGGGAGCCAGAGGGTAAAGTATCCTCATGTCCGCTACTCGGGGACTCCTCTGAAGTATTCTGTAAGCGAGGAATATCAGAAAAAGTCAGTGGTTCAGATCGTTCTCGGACCGAAAGGACAGCCTGCACAGATTTCTTTTCTGCCCCTTTCTGCCCGCCGGGATGTCCGGACGGTGCGGGGGACACTGGATGAGATTCTGAAAGATGCCATGGACCGGGCGGCCGGGGAACAGGCAGAAGAAGGTCAGGTACCGGAACGGGAGGGCAAATGCCGGGATTATGTGAGCATTATTCTGACGGACGATGATGACGGGCTTCTGACCGATGCAAAGGAGAAGCTGGAGGAGTGTTATGACCACATTCTGGAGATCCGCGTTGACAACAGGAGAACCAGAGCACGTTTTGAGGACAGTGTGGCTGTACAGGAGGAGTGGACCCTGTCTCAGGCTTTTTCTCATTTTTTTGAGGACATGAATCAGCGTCCCATGACGGAACAGGAAACCGGTGTTATGGAACAGATATGGAAAGAAATGGAGGGACTTTCATGAAACCACTGAAGCTTGTGATGTCTGCATTCGGTTCCTATGCGGGACGGGAGGAGATCGATTTCTCGGCGGCCGGCAGGGGGATTTTCCTGATTACCGGAGATACCGGAGCCGGAAAGACAACCATATTTGATGCCATTACCTTTGCGCTGTACGGCTGTACCAGCGGCAACCGCAGAACCGGCAGGATGATGGGAAGCCAGTTTGCCGCACCGAAGGTGAAGACCTGGGTGGAGTACACTTTTGAGGAAGGCGGTCAGGTCTATACGGTGAGCAGGAGACCGGATATTCCCGGTCAGACCGGTAAAGTGGAACTGTTTCTGCCGGATGAAAGTGTTTTTCCGGGGAAGGTTAAGGAGACCAATAAAAAGATCGAAGAGATTATAGGTCTGGGTATGAATCAGTTCTGTCAGGTTGCCATGATCGCGCAGGGAGATTTCAGAGAGCTTCTGCTGGCTTCATCCAATGACCGGAAAGCGATTTTCGAGAAGATTTTCGGTACGGATATTTACAACCGGGTACAGATGCAGCTGAATGACTGCTGTAAAAAGCTTTACGGAAAGCGGGCGGATCTGCAGAAGGCAGCTGAGCAGGAGCTGGACGGGATACGGGTACCGGCAGACAGCGCTTTATTGTCGTTATGGCAGGAGAGAAAAGAAAAAGGAATCTCTCAGATCAGCAATGAAGACCTTCTTGATCTTCTGGAGCAGCTGATTCAGGAGGAGGAGAAGCAGGAAAAGGAAGCCGGGGAGAAGAAGATGTTTCTGGATGGACAGCTGGCCCGGATCCGCGACCGGATCACAGCCGGGAAAGCGGTGAACGACCTGTTTGACCGTTATGATCAGGCAGAGAAGAAGGCCCGGAAGCTGGAAGCAGAGAAGGCAGTATTTGCCGGACTGCGTGAGAAGTGCCGTATTGCCGGAAGTGCATTGCTTGTGGATGAGAAGGCTCTGCAGGTTTCCACGTGCAATACCCGGCTGCAGAATCTGGCGGCGGAGATGAAGCGCCTGGAACAGCAGATGGAGCAGCAGAAGGGCATAAAGCAGCAGGAGGAGGAGCGTTTGCTTCAGGCACAGAGCAGGAAGCAGGAGCAGCTGCCGGGACTGCAGAAGGAAGCTGCGTCTCTTGATAATTCCATGGGGTATTATGAGCGTCTGCAGGAGCAGAAGGCATCGTTGAAAAAGGAAAGCAGCAGGCTGAAAAAGCTGGATACGGAAGTGAAGCGGCTGCAGCAGACACAGCAGATGCAGTTGGAACTTCAGGAGAAGCTGAAATGTGAGCAGGAGATGCGGAAGGGCTGCCAGGAGCGTTACTATCAGGCCGTGGAAAAACACAGGAGGATGGTGGATAAAGAAAAATTTCTTACTGAGATCTGTGAAAAACGCGGTCAGTTCCGGCAGCTGCAGAAGAACTCTGAAAAAGAGAAGAAAAAGCTGGAAAAGCTGCTGAAGGCCCATGATCTGGCAGTGGATGATTACCGGAATGCCTATCAGGCTTTTATTGCAGAACAGGCTGGTCTGATGGCGCAGAAACTGGAAGAAGGGATTCCCTGTCCTGTGTGCGGTTCTGTTACCCATCCTGCGAAAGCGCTTCTGTCTGCTCATGCAGTGACTGAGCAGGAAACAGAAGAAAAAAAGCAGGCAATGGAAAAACTGGAGCAGCAGCTGGCGGGTCAGAGTGAACAATGCAGGAAAGAAGATGGCAGGCTGGAAGCGATGAAGGTGGAACTGAGAACAGCTCTGCAGCAGCCGGGGATTGGATTGACAGATTTTCTTATCGATTTGAAAGAAGATGACTGGGGAAATCCGTTCTGGACCCGTCTGGAGAAGATTCTGGCGGACTGGAAAAAAGATACTTCTGCTGTGCAGGAGGTTCTGGAAAAGGCAGGGCAGCAGTTAAAGGATTTTGAAAACACGGAGGAACAGCTGAAGCATCTGGAAACAGATCTGCAGGCCGGCCGGGGAAAACTGGCGGAGCTGGAAAAACAGCTGGAGGATCAGAAGATTGTCTGTACCAGACTGGAAACAGAAATCCTCAGCCAGCAGGAAAGGCTTCCGTATAAAAGCCGGCAGGCAGCAGAAAAGCAGCTGCATGAATTAAGAAAAGGAATTCAGGAGCTGGAATCGGAATTCAGTGAGGCACAGCAGGCGGTTTCCCGGTCCGGCAATGTGCTCCAGGAGCTTTGCGGACGATATCAGGCGGGCGAAGAACAGAAGCAGCAGTTAAGGGAACAGTTTACACTGGCTTATCAGGCTTTTGCAGAAGCTTTGGAGAACAACGGGTTTGCAGATAAGGACAGCTATCTGGCAGCAAGGATGAAACCTGCAGAAATTAAAAAACAGGAGTCTGAGTGTGATGCCTTTGACAGAGAATATGTCAGCATCCGGTCAGAAGTCAAAACCTATGCAGGACAGCTGAAGGACAGAGAAAGGGCTGATCTGAGCCGGTGGCAGGAGGAGGAGAAGCTTCTGCTGGAGCAGAGCCGGGACCAGGAGCAGAACCGTATGACAGTGTTCAGTGTTCTGGAGAACAATAAAAAGCGGATTTTCAGACTGAAAGGGTATCTGAAAGAATATGAGAAGGTCAGAGAGGAATACAGTGTAGTGTATCATCTGAATCGTACTGCCAACGGAAAGCTGGACCTGAAGCTGGATTTTCAGACGTACATGCTCAGAAAGTATTTTGAGGAGATTATTCATGAAGCCAATAAAAGGCTTCGGATCATGACCCGTGATCAGTTTATTCTGCAGTGCCGCAGCTATGAGAATTTCAGCGGTGGCGGCGCGGCGGGACTGGATCTGGATGTGTACAGTCTGGTGACCGGAAGGACAAGGGATGTAAAAACTCTGTCGGGGGGAGAGTCTTTTATGGCAGCTCTTTCCATGGCTCTCGGTATGGCTGATATTATACAGAGCAGAGCCGGTAAAGTGCATCTGGATACCATGTTTATTGATGAAGGGTTCGGTTCTTTGGATGATCAGTCCAGAGAAGATGCCATCCGGGTGCTCAATGAACTGGCGGGACAGAACCGGATGATCGGAATTATTTCACATGTGACTGAGCTGAAGGAACAGATTGAACAGAAGCTGATTGTAACCCGGGATGAGCAGGGAAGCCGCGCACGGTGGGAACTGTAGATTCCGGTATATCGCCGGAAAAGGATGAAAATGAAAGAAAGAGATGAATTATGAAAACGGAAGAAAGAGATAGATTATGAAAAGAAAAGTGGATATGCGGGAAATTTCCGATGGAAGATTATACGGTTTGAATGATATGGTGAAGGCGGACTGCGGGAATTGTGAGGGCTGCTCTGCCTGCTGCCGGGGGATGGGCAATTCAATTGTACTGGATCCTTTTGATCTTTATCGCATCTCAGCAGGGCTCCATGCCGGTTTTCAGGCTCTGATGAACGGATATATTGAATTGAATGTTGTGGACGGGATCATACTTCCCAATCTGAAGATGGCAGGGACGGAAGAAAAGTGTGCTTTTCTGAGTGGGGAAGGCCGCTGTCGGATTCATGATATCCGGCCGGGCATCTGCCGTCTGTTTCCGTTAGGGCGCATCTACAGGGAAGAGGGCCGGGGATTTGATTATTTCCTTCAGGTTCATGAATGTAAAAAAGAAAACAGATCAAAGGTTAAGGTTCGGAAATGGATCGACACGCCCGATGTGAAACGGTATGAAAAGTTTATTGAAGACTGGCATTATTTTCTGGAAGATATGACTGAAAAAGTAAAAAGCTGTTCTGATAAAAGGAAAGAGAAGGAGTACATCATGTATCTTCTGTCGGTGTTTTATGTACAGCCTTATGATGAGACACAGGATTTTTATGTTCAGTTTTACAGCCGGCTGGCGAATGCACGAAAGCAGCTGAAATGATGGAGAATCTCTTGCGCTTTCTGCTGAAAATTATTATACTAATAAGCACCTGACAGAGAGGCGGGGGCTTATTTGCTGTCATCGGTTCTGAACCGGTTCCGGGCAGCTGCAAATAATTCGGGAGAGGTTTTGATATGAGTACGAGGTTGCTTTTTATTGTAAATCCTGTTTCAGGGAAGAAGACAATTACGGATTATATGATTGACATTTTAAACCTTTACTGCAGGGAAGGACTGGAGGTGTCTGTACTGATTACACAGCATCAGGGGCATGCGGCTGAATATGTGAAGGTCAACAGTCAGCGGTTTGACCGGATTGTGTGCGCGGGCGGAGACGGAACAATCAATGAGGTGGTATCCGGCCTTCGGGAAGCCTGCGATTACAGAACTCTGCTGGGATACATACCCTGCGGCTCCACCAATGATTTTGCTTCCAATTTCGGTCTGGGAGGCGACGTGATGGAAAGTGCCAGACGGGCCATCAGCGACAATGTGATCAATCTGGACAGCGGCGTGCTTAATGACCATTCTTTTTTATACACAGCTGCTTTCGGTATGTTTACCGATGTAACCTACAGCACACCGCAGTCTTTTAAAAATGTGCTGGGACATCAGGCTTACGTGGTGAATGCGCTGAATCATCTGGCTTCGATTAAACCGATCAGAGCGGTGGTGGCATATGAGGACCAGATTATTGAAGATGAATTTCTGGTGGGTCTGATTACCAATTCCGAACGGGTGGCAGGGTTCAGCAATCTGTATAACGGGGAAGCGGATCTGACAGACGGACTGTTTGAGGTTCTGCTGATCAGATATCCCAAATCCGTTCTGGAGATCAATGAGGCACTGACCAGCTTCGTTATGAAGAACTGGGAGTCAAAAATGTTGTATTATTTTAAAACAAAGCGGCTGAAAATATGGTCGGACGAGAAAATCAAGTGGACGCTGGACGGGGAATACGGCGGAGAGTACAGTGTAACGGCGATCAATAACCGTCACGGCTCTGTACGGTTCTGTGTCTGATCTGCAGCTGCTGTGTATTTTCTATGGTATTCTGGCGGATACTGCATGGAGAGTGGGGGATTTATGATTATTAACAATCAGTTTGAGTCTGTTGAAACTGCCGGAAAAACGGCAGAGATTATTGTGAATGCGGATGGCAGCCGCGAAAAGGCGCAGTGCCGGGTTGTCAAAGAGCATTTCATGGATGTGTATATTAATGAAAAACTGGCAGTGAAGCTGGTCTGTACACCTGCCAATCTGGTGGAACTGGTCATGGGAAGGATGGTTTCCGAAGGATATATTGACGGGGAAGATGATGTGGAAAGCATCTATATCTGCAATTACGGGAGCAAAGCCAGGGTCTTTCTGAAAAACAATACAGTTCTGCAGGAGACGGTGGAGAATGAACCGACCTGCTGCACCGGCAATCAGGTGCTGCTGACTTCCGCCGGCAGAGAGCTGCAGCGGCTTTCCCAAGCGGACTGGAAGCCGGAGTGGATTTTTGCGCTTGCAGAGGAGTTCGCCGGCGGTTCCCGGATTCACAGAGCGACTCAGGGGACCCACAGCTGCTATCTCAGTGTGGATGGCCGGATTGAATATGCCTGTGAGGACATCGGACGGCACAATGCCATGGACAAGGTGATCGGATATGTGGTGATGCACGGAATTGAACGGGAAAAATGTATTCTGTACACCACAGGGCGGGTTCCCACCGATATGGTAAAGAAAGTAATTGCTTCACAGATTCCTGTACTGGTATCCAAGGCTGTTCCTACGGATGCCGCCATCGAAATGGCCCGCAGATACAACCTGACTCTGATCTGTAAAGCATGGCCCGACCGGTATGAGATTTTCAATGATGCAGAAGCATAGCGAAAAGGCAGCAAAAGTTGATGTTCTGAAAGAACATCGGAAGCCTGTCGGAAGTGTAACTGGAAGTTCATGGATTTGCAATTTCTGATTGCCTAATGATAAAAAGTCTGGTACAATATTACCAGATGTATTCCACAAAATCACATATTCTGCCGTATCAGAGATCTGGAGGGGATCTGTTATGGTACAGCAACAGGGGAACTGCTGAATTGTGCGTTGGCAGTTTTCTGTGAGTTGCGGGTTGGTTCGGATGCTGAGAGAGATGGAGAGCGGCCTGGACATCAAGTAATTGATGCATATTCTCGGATCGGAGCCTGCTGAGCTGCTTCACCTGTACGGATCGATGATCTGGAGGCAGCAAAACCGGAATTTCAGATTGTTTATAACATCCGTTATCGGACAGATGCGTCTGTCCTTCCGGATGGCTGTATTCATACGGATAAGAACACGGGCGGGAAGAGTATGTGCACGATGGAGGAATTTATCACCAATTTTCACGTATGGGATTAATCGTACAGGCAGATTAATGATCCGGGCTGTTGATTGATTCTCATCAGGTAAAAATCAAAAATATTTTTAGGAAAGATGAGGTAAAATCACATGAAATCATTTAACTATGTAATCACAGACGAAATCGGTATCCACGCACGTCCTGCAGGACTTCTTGTTAAAGAAGCCAAGAAGTTTGAATCTGCAATTACTCTGGAATGCGGCGGAAAGAAAGCTGCAGCAACCAAACTGATGGCAATCATGGGCATGGGCGTTAAGACCGGCAACGAAGTAACCGTATCTGCTGAAGGTGCAGATGAAGACGTTGCCATCGCTGCACTGCAGGAATTTTTCAAAGCTAATCTGTAAATATAAATTCAGGGTGTATTAATATGGAACAATATACAGGTAAATCCATTTTTAAGAAAATCGCAATCGGTAGAGTTTACTTCTATGAGAAGAGTGAATACCAGGTCAAGAGAGAAAAAATTGAAGATCCTGAACAGGAGATTAAGCGTCTGGAGGCCGCAAAGGTTGTAGCAATCAGCCAGCTGGACAGAATTTACCAGAAAGCGGTAAAGGAAGTCGGAGAAGACAATGCCGCTGTATTCGAAGTTCACAAGATGATGTTGGATGATGAAGACTATCTGGATGCAATCTCCAATACAATTCAGGATGAAAAAGTCTGTGCAGAGTATGCGGTGGCAACAACAGGCGACAATTTTGCAGCTATGTTTGCGGCTATGGATGATGAATACATGAAAGCAAGAGCTGCTGATATCAAGGATATTTCCGAACGTCTTGTTGCTGTACTTCTGGGCCGTGATACGGATATGGGTGCGCTGGATGAACCGGTTATTCTGGTGGCAGATGATCTGGCTCCCAGTGAGACTGTACAGATGGACAAGTCCAAGCTTCTGGCATTTGTTACGGAGCATGGTTCTTCCAATTCTCATACAGCGATTCTTGCCCGCACCATGAATATCCCTGCACTAATCGGTATCCCGATCAACAGAGAGTGGAGAGGCAGAATGGCAGTTGTTGATGGCTACACAGGAACTGTTACCATTGATCCCGATGAGAAATATCTGGAAACCATGAGAGCTCAGAAGGAAGAAGATGAGAAGAAGAGACAGCTGTTAAGTGAGTTAAAGGGCAAGGAAACCGTAACCGCTGACGGCAAAAAGTCGATTCATCTGTATGCCAACATCGGCAGTGTTGCCGATACGGCATCTGCTCTGGCAAACGATGCCGAAGGCATCGGTCTGTTCAGAAGCGAATTCCTTTATCTGGAATCTTCCACCTATCCTTCAGAAGAGGAACAGTTCCAGGCTTACAAAACAGTAGCTCAGAACATGGGCGGCAAGAAGGTTATCATCCGTACGCTTGATATCGGAGCTGACAAGCAGGTGGATTACTTCAATCTGGACAAGGAAGACAATCCGGCACTGGGTTACAGAGCAATCCGTATCTGCCTGACGCGTAAGGATATTTTCAAGACTCAGCTTCGTGCACTGCTTCGCGCAAGTGCATACGGCAACATTTCCATCATGTTCCCGATGATTATTTCTGTGGATGAAGTACATCAGATCAAGGCGATTCTGCAGGAAGTCAAAGATGAGCTGAAAGCGGAAGGTATTGAATACAAGGATGTGGAGATCGGCGTTATGATCGAGACACCTGCAGCTGTTATGATCAGCGAGGAGCTGGGCAGAGAAGTTGATTTCTTCTCCGTTGGCACCAACGATCTGACACAGTATCTGCTGGCAATTGACCGTCAGAATCCGAAACTGGATGAATTCTATGATCCTCATCATCCTGCTGTACTGAGAGCATTACAGATGGTCATTGACAATGGTCATAAGGGTGGTGCATGGGTAGGTATCTGCGGCGAACTCGGTGCAGATCTGACCCTGACAGAAACCTTCCTGAAGATGGGTGTTGACGAGCTTTCTGTATCTCCTACATTTGTTTTACCTGTAAGAGATGCTGTACGCAGATGTGATACCACAAAGTGGTAATCTGCGGCGGCGGAAATTACTTTTGTTTTTATGATCCCTTCCGGGTTTTGCGGCCCGGGAGGGATTTTTCATGTTCAGAACTCTTGAAGTAATGGAAGTTCTATGTTAAAATGACCCTGTTCCTGCAGAAAAAAGGCATATGATACCTGGATTTCTGCTTTCGGGGACAGTGACAATAATACAATAATAATGTGGCAACTGTTCAGTGCCAGCCTTAAAACACGATGAACAGCGACATAATATGAAGGAGTAGACAGTTATGATCAACCAGAATTACCTGAAATTACCCGGCAGCTATTTATTTGCAACAATCGGACGCAAAGTAAAAGAGTATTCCGAGGCCAACCCTGACAAGTCGATTGTCCGCCTTGGTATCGGTGATGTGTCCCTTCCTCTGGCGCCTGCCGTTGTAAAAGCGATGCATGAAGCTGCAGATCTGATGGGCAGAGAAGTAAAAGGTTATCCCGATTACGAAGGATATGATTTCCTTCGTGAGACTATTGTGGAACATGATTACAGAACAAGAGGAACCGATATCAGTTCCGATGAGATTTTTGTCAATGATGGTGCAAAGTGTGATTCTGCCGATCTGGGAGATATTTTCAGCCTGGACTGCAAAGTTGCTGTCTGTGATCCTGTATATCCTGTATATGTGGATTCCAATGCACTGGTTGGCAGAGCAGGTGATTATCTGACAGAAACAGGCAGATGGAGCAATCTGATCTATATGCCCTGTTACGCTTCCAACAATTTCGTACCGGAATTCCCCACCGAGAATCCTGATCTGATTTATCTGTGCTTTCCGAACAATCCCACAGGCGCTGCAGTAACAAAGGCCCAGCTTCAGGAGTGGGTTGATTATGCCAACAAAATCGGTGCGGTGATTATTTTTGATGCGGCATATGAAGCATATATTTCCGAAGAAGATGTACCGCATACCATTTATGAGTGTGAAGGTGCAAAAACCTGTGCTATCGAGATGCGTTCTTTCTCCAAGAATGCAGGATTTACCGGTACCAGATTGGGCTTCACTGTAATCCCCAAAGAACTGGTGCGTGACGGTGTTTCTCTGCATACTCTGTGGACAAAGCATCAGGAAACCAAGATGAATGGTGTATCCTACATCGTTCAGGCAGCAGGTGCAGCGGTATACACACTGGAAGGAAAGGCAGAGACCAATGCCCAGGTTGCATTTTATATGAAGAATGCGCAGATCATCCGCAATTCCCTGGCAGATATGGGGTATACCGTGTCCGGTGGAGTGAATTCTCCCTATGTATGGCTGAAAACACCGGGCAGCATGACATCCTGGGAATTCTTTGATTATCTGCTGGAGAACGCCAATGTGGTCGGAACACCCGGTTCAGGTTTCGGTTCCTGCGGTGAGGGTTATTTCCGTCTGACCGGTTTCGGAAGCCGGGAGAATACAGAAGAAGCACTGAGAAGAATCAGAGCACTGTAAACATGCAGCAGAAGGCATAAAGTATTAAAGCATAAAGCATAAAGCATAAAGCAGAACAGTTGAATTGATATTTTATAAGAGCAGGATTTCCGCGGAGGAAGTCCTGTTTTTTATTATTGTTCAGAGCCGGGCAGTGTTTTCGAGGATGGCTCTGAACCAATAACCTTTTTTATGTAATTACCTAAAACCTTACAATAAAACTTTACAGATGAATTTGCATATGTTAGAATCAACTGTACTAAAACTTACAGGAGAATCATTATGCAGGTAATAGAAAAAATCAAAAAACTGAAGGAAGAGAAGAATGCGGTGATTCTGGCTCATTATTATGTGTCGGATGAAGTGCAGGCTATTGCGGATTACGTTGGCGACTCTTTTTATCTGAGTAAGGTGGCAGTGAATCTGACAGCAAAGGTGATCGTGTTCTGCGGAGTATCATTTATGGGTGAAAGTGCAAAGCTTCTGAATCCGGATAAGATGGTGCTGATGCCGGATACGGAAGCAGACTGTGCTATGGCACATATGGCAGATCCGGTTTATATTACACAGATAAAGCAGGAATATGAAGATCTCCAGGTGGTCTGCTACATTAATTCCACGGCGCAGCTGAAGGCTTTGTCGGATGTCTGCGTTACTTCTGCCAATGCGGTGGATATTGTAAGAGAACTGCCGGGCAGCCATATTCTGTTTATTCCCGATGAGAATCTGGGACGGTATGTGGCAAAGCAGGTACCGGAGAAGCAGTTTATCTTCAATCCGGGCTGCTGCCCCATCCACGCGCAGATGAAAGCGGAGGAAGTGGAAAAACTGAAAAAACAGCATCCCCGCGCCCTCGTGCTGACTCATCCCGAGTGCCGCGAGGATATTCTGTCACTTTCCGATTACATAGGAAGTACTTCCGGCATCATCAGATATGCGGCAGCATCGGATGAGAAGGAATTTATCATCTGTACGGAAGCCGGCGTGGCATATGAACTGGGCAGACAGGATCCTGGAAAGACGTTTTATTTTCCGGAGACGCTTCCTGTCTGTGTGGATATGAAAAAGATTACACTGGAGAAGATTGCAGACGTTCTGGAAAATGAGAACGGACAGGTTTATGTGGATGCCGGGACAGCCGCAGCGGCCTGCCGGCCTCTGCGGGCCATGCTGGAACTGGCAGAGCAGGCGGCAAATAAAAAAGAGGTCAGGTAAACGGGAAGCACGGAACAGAAAGATGCCGGCAGTAAAAGACCCGGTAATGAAAGACCCGGTAATGAAAGACCCGATAATGAAAGACCTGGTAATGAAAGAACCTGTAATGAAAGAACTGTAAAACAGGGGAAAGGAGAATTATGGAAACGGAGAAAGTTCTGTATGCCGATACAGTGATCGCGGGGACCGGTGTCAGCGGCCTGTACGCAGCTCTTAATCTGCCGCACACACAGAAGATTTTGATGATTACGAAAAAGGATCTGGAGAGCAGTGATTCTTTTCTGGCTCAGGGGGGAATCTGTGTGCAGAGAGATGAGAGTGATTATGACAGCTTTTTTGAGGATACCATGCGGGCGGGACATTATGAAAACAGGAAGGAATCAGTGGATATTATGATTCGTTCGTCCCGTCAGATTATTGACTCACTGATCAGGTACGGGGTGGAATTCGAAACGGCGAACGGTCAGCTTCAGTATACGAGGGAAGGCGCTCACCGCAGGAACCGGATTCTGTTTCATGAGGATGTAACAGGAAGAGAGATCACTTCAAAGCTGCTGATGGAAGCCGAAAACCGCGATAATATTGAGATGATGGAGTATACCACCATGACGGATCTGATTTGTGAAAACGGAAGCTGCAGTGGAATCCGTGCCCGGACAGCAGATGGGGAAAACCTGAAGATTCTGGCGAAGTATGTGATACTGGCCACAGGAGGGATCGGCGGCAATTATACGCATTCCACCAATTTCCCTCATCTGACGGGGGATGCTTTGAAGTTGGCAGAGCGCTACGGCATTGAACTGGAGCATCTGGATTACGTCCAGATCCATCCTACCACTCTTTTTTCCAGAAAAAAGGGGAGAAGATTTCTGATTTCTGAATCGGTTCGCGGGGAAGGTGCATTGCTGTATGATGTGCATATGAATCGTTTTACTGATGAACTGCAGCCGAGGGATGTGGTGACACGGGCGATTCTGGAGCAGATGAAAAAGGATCATACGGAGCATGTGTGGCTGGATATGCGTCCGATTCCCGAAGATGTGATCTGCCATCATTTTCCCAATATTGCCCGGCACTGTCTTGAGGAGGGATATGATGTGACAAAGGAATGTATTCCGGTGGTGCCGGCACAGCATTATTTTATGGGAGGAATTCATGTGGATTCCAACAGTGAGACGACCATGAAAGGGGTTTATGCGGTAGGTGAGACCAGCTGCAACGGTGTTCACGGCAGAAACCGTCTGGCCAGCAATTCACTGCTGGAAAGTCTCGTATTTGCCAGGAGAGCGGCGTATCATATTGCGGGAAAAAAGTGTGAGCTGCCGGCTTTGAACCAATATCATAATTTAAACGAGGTTGTATAATGAACAGAATAACAATGACATTGAATGTGGACGATCTGATTAAAATGGCACTGCAGGAGGATATTTCCAGTGAGGATGTTACCACCAATGCAGTCATGAGAAAAGCAAAAAAGGGGCAGGCTGACCTGCTGTGCAAACAGGATGGCATCATCTGCGGGCTCGAGGTTTTCTGCCGGGTATTTACCCTGCTGGATGAGGATGTTGTTTTTGACCTGAAATGCAAAGACGGAGATGAAGTGAAAAACGGTCAGCTGCTGGGTACTGTGACAGGTGACATCCGTGTCCTGTTGTCCGGGGAACGGACTGCTTTGAATTATCTGCAGCGGATGAGCGGCATTGCTACCTGTACACATCAGGTGGCGTCCCTTCTGAAGGGAACGCGCACAAAGCTGCTTGATACGAGAAAAACCACTCCCAATATGCGTATTTTTGAAAAATATGCGGTAAAAGTGGGCGGCGGATACAATCATCGCTACAATCTCAGCGATGGTGTGCTGCTGAAGGACAATCATATCGGGGCGGCCGGCAGTGTGACGGAAGCAGTGCGTCTGGCAAAGGAATATGCGCCCTTCGTCAGAAAGATTGAGGTGGAGACGGAAAATCTGGACATGGTACGGGAAGCTGTGGATGCGGGTGCTGATATTATCATGCTGGACAATATGAGCGTTGAACAGATGCAGGAAGCAATCCGCATCATTGACGGCAGAGCCGAGACCGAGTGTTCCGGCAATATAACAGGTGACAATATTTCAAAAATCCTGTCCCTGGGAGTAGATTATGTATCCAGCGGTGCCATTACCCATTCAGCTCCGGTTCTGGATGTTTCGCTGAAAAATCTTCATGCTCTGTAAAAAACGGAGAATGGCAATGCAAACCGCAGGGATTTGTGGTAAGATAGTGAAATAGATTGACAGAGAAGGGCAGTAGGTGGGTATGAACAGCGAAGAACGCAGAAAAGAGATTATACAGACATTCCGTTCAGGGAAGCTGCCGGTTTCCGGCGGTAGTCTGGCCGATATGTTTGGCGTGAGCCGGCAGATCATCGTACAGGACATTGCATTGCTGAGAGCACAGGGAAATGATATTATTTCCACAAACAGGGGGTATCTGTTGAAGACACCTGCCCGGGTGTCACGGGTATTTCATGTACATCATACTGACGAACAGATCGGCGAAGAACTAAATGCCATCGTGGATCTGGGAGGAAGTATCAGGGATGTATTTGTGATACACAGGGTTTACGGAACGATTCGCGGTGATCTGGGAATCAGTTCAAGGCGGCAGGTCAGTGTATTTCTGGAGCAGCTGAAAAACGGGCAGTCCAGTCCGCTGAAAAACATAACGAAGGATACGCATTTCCATACGGTGGAGGCGGACAGTGAAGAGATACTGGATGAAATTGAAAAGGATCTGGAGGAAAGAGGATTTCTTCTGGCAGATTAAAAAGACCATGCCTGGCAGACAGTGTATCTGCAGGGCATGGTTTTTTATGACTGCGGCTTTCGCCTTCTTATTTCGGTGTTTTCAGATAGTAGACCAGATATTCGATAAATTCACGGTCGGCTACGTTCTGCACCGGATTGATGTTGAAATTGGCTTTGATTTTGTTAAAGCGGAAAATAAGGGTGTTCTTGTGAATACCCAGTTCCTGGCTGGCGGAGTTCATATTGTAATTATGTCTCTGCAGTGTGTCCAGAGTCTCGATCATCCGGTGGGTCTGCTCCTCGTCGATCTTTTCGGCCACGGCATTGTAAATGCGGTGGAATTCAGGCAGTGGAGTGATATTTTTCACATATCTGCCGATATTATCGTAAAAATAATAGACTGAGGCATGACTGTTTTCAAAAAGCTCGTCGGAGACACCAAGCAGCTTTGTGGTATCATCCAGCTGATTCTGCAGCCACAGACAGTGATTGAAGCTGCTGCGGTAATAGCTGAGGCGGTTCTGGAAAGTGCCGATAAAGCAGCTGCAGAGATAATCCTCTGTATTGTTGCTGCGGCTGTATGCTGCTTCCAGAACGGGGGCAAGAAAACCGGCGATGGTTTTCCGGTACTGGTTAAACAGTGCTTCGTCACTCATCTCCGGAAAACTCTTGAAAACGAGAACCTGTCCGATGGTAAGCTTGATGACAATATCCTGATCGGAAACACCGCTGCAGCGCTGCACCAGTTCGTTGGTAAAATCATGCTGTGTATCCATGGAGCAGGTAATCAGTATGGGGATTCGCTTTACATCTGTCCGGTATCCCAGCTGCGTGCTTAAAAAGGAAAGTTCGGAGCGGGTATGGGCCGTATCCTCATAGAGCAGCATATGTATAAACTGTGTGCGGAGATTACCCCGGTAATTGTCATTGTTTTTGCCGAGTTCATATTCCAGCATCTGTTCCATGGCAATGCGAAGCACGGAAATCATATCCCGGACTTCATAGGGATTTCCGGTCAGACCGATCACACCGACCTTTTCTCCGTGATAGAGAATTGCCGAGTTGACACCGTACTGAACGCCGATATAGTTGCTTACATCATGTTCCGTAAGAATCATGACATTATCTGTCTTCAGGATTTTGTAGGCGACTTCGTGGAAGGATCCTATTCTGGATTTGTCACTGCTGGCAATGACAATCCCTTTTTCGTTCATGATGTTGATCTGATAGGGAATATATTGAATATAACGTTTTATAAAAAGCTCTGCCAGTTCTGCAGTTAACATGACTTCCTCCTGCTTATAATTGTAAAGATACTCAATTTTAGCATAACACAGCTTTTGGATTTATACAATAATGAAAACATGAACGAAAATAATGAAATTAAAAAACATCAATTCAGAACCTGATGTTTTTTAAGCTGTGGGAAATAACGGATTTTCTTTCCGGGGGGATTAAAAACGCAGTGATTTTTTAGAAAAACAGGACGGATTTATACAATAAATATTGTGGAAAAAGTGAGAAATATAATTAATTATTATTTTCGGAGTAATTCCAAGAAAAAAAGATTGGCAAAATGCTTAAAATGCAACAATTTGAAGGATAATATTTACAAATAAAAAAGAAAGTTGTATAATTCCAAAGTAAGCTTTTTACGGTAATACTTTAAACCAAGCAAGTGCTGAAGTGAGCAAGTGCCAACTATATTTAAGTGTAAGTGAGGGAATAATATGAGCTACACAGAAGAGATTTATGCAAGAGTTATTGAGCAGAACCCCGGCGAACCTGAATTTCATCAGGCAGTAAAGGAAGTTCTGGATTCTCTGAAACTGGTTATTGATGCGAATGAAGAAGAATACAGAAAGCTTGGTATTCTGGAACGTCTGGTTGAGCCCGAACGTATCATTTCTTTCCGCGTACCGTGGGTAGATGATCAGGGTAAGGTTCAGATCAACAAAGGCTACCGTGTACAGTTCAACAGTGCAATCGGACCCTACAAGGGAGGTCTTCGTTTCCACCCTTCCGTAAACCAGAGTATTCTGAAATTCCTCGGTTTTGAACAGGTATTCAAAAACTCTTTAACCGGTCTGCCCATCGGTGGCGGCAAAGGCGGTTCAAACTTTGATCCCAAAGGCAAATCAGACCGTGAAGTTATGGCATTCTGCCAGAGCTTTATGACAGAACTGCAGAAATACATCGGTGCAGATCAGGACGTACCTGCCGGCGATATCGGTGTAGGCGGAAGAGAGATCGGCTATCTGTACGGACAGTATAAACGTCTGACAGGTCAGTATGAAGGCGTTCTCACAGGCAAGGGCCTGACATGGGGCGGTTCTCTGGTTCGTACACAGGCTACAGGTTACGGTCTTGTATATATTCTGGATGAGATGCTGAAGGCAGCAGGCAAGTCCATGGAAGGTCAGACCATCGTTGTTTCCGGTTCCGGCAACGTAGCAATCTATGCAGTGGAAAAGGCTCAGGAACTGGGCGCAAAGGTCGTTGCCATGAGCGATTCCAATGGCTATGTATACGATCCCGAAGGCATCAAGCTGGATATCGTTAAGGATATCAAAGAAGTAAAACGCGGACGTATCAAAGAATATGCAGAACAGGTTTCTTCCGCAGTTTATACAGAAGGCAAGGGCATCTGGACTGTTAAATGCGACATCGCACTTCCCTGCGCAACTCAGAATGAACTGAATCTGGACGACGCAAAGGCACTGGTAGCAAACGGCTGCTTCGCAATCGCAGAAGGTGCCAATATGCCTACCACCAGAGAAGCAACTGATTATGTTCAGGCACAGGGTCTGCTGTTCATGCCCGGTAAGGCAAGCAACGCAGGCGGTGTTGCTACTTCTGCTCTGGAGATGTGCCAGAACAGCGCTCGTTTGAGCTGGACATTTGAAGAAGTTGATGAAAAACTGAAAAATATCATGAAAGATATCTACGCTAAGGTTGCCGATGCTGCAGAGCGTTATGATGTTCCCGGCAACTTTGTAGTGGGTGCCAATATTGCAGGCTTTGAAAAGGTTGTAGATGCCATGAAGGCACAGGGTCTTGTATAAGACGCGGTTCTGACAGAGTGGCTGTTATCTGAAAAAATCATACAGGCATCGGAGTTTTCATATAAAATGAGACTCCGATGCCTTTTTTCTGTTACAGCTCAGGCATCAGTCGGATTTATTTAGCCAACCGAATTGACAGTTTCAGATTCATACACTATTATTAAATGTGTTGGATAAAACGGCGGATGCAGCCGCCGACAGCCGATTCCGGATACCGGTTCGGGTATCGGAATCAGGACAGGAGGTAAAAATGAATAAACTTGAACTTCAGAAGATGGCCAATGAAGTCCGCAAGGGCATCATAACAGGCGTTCACAGTGCCAAAGCCGGTCATCCGGGCGGATCTCTTTCCGCAGCTGATATTTTCACTTATCTTTATTTTGAGGAGATGAATGTGGATCCTTCAAATCCGGAGGATCCCGACAGAGATCGTTTTGTACTGTCAAAAGGCCATACGGCCCCCGGTCTGTACGCAGCACTGGCCCTTCGCGGATATTTCCCTGTGGAGGATCTGGTAACATTGCGCCATATCGGTTCTCATCTTCAGGGACATCCCTGCATCAATCATACGCCGGGCATTGACATGTCCAGCGGTTCTCTGGGGCAGGGGATTTCTGCTGCTGTAGGCATGGCTCTCGGCGCAAAACTGAAAGGGGAAGGATTCCGCGTCTATACCCTTTTGGGAGATGGTGAGATTCAGGAAGGACAGGTATGGGAAGCTGCCATGCTGGCAGGCCACAGAAAGCTGGATAATCTGGTAGTGATCGTGGATAATAATGGTCTTCAGATTGACGGTAAAATCGAAGATGTAAACTCACCTTATCCGATTGATAAAAAGTTTGAAGCATTTAATTTCCATGTAATTAATCTGGACGATGCTCATGATTTTGATAAGATCAAAGCGGCGTTTGATGAAGCACGAACCGTGACAGGAAAGCCCGTTGCGATCATTGCAAAGAGCATCAAGGGCAAGGGCGTTTCTTTCATGGAAAATCAGGCATCCTGGCATGGAGTAGCCCCCAATGATGAGCAGTACGCAGTTGCCATGGCAGAACTGGAAAGGATTGGTGAAGAATTATGTCAGAAGTAAAGAAATTAGCTACCAGAGAAGGATGGGGCAATATGTTGAAGAAGCTGGGCGAACTGCATGATGATGTGGTCGTTCTCGATGCAGACCTTGCGGCAGCTACCAAAACCGGAATTTTCAAAAAGGCATTTCCTGAACGTCATATCGACTGCGGTATTGCCGAGAGCAATATGATTGGTGTAGCAGCAGGTCTGTCCACTGTAGGACTGGTTCCTTTTGCCAGCTCTTTTGCCATGTTTGCAGCAGGACGTGCTTTTGAACAGGTCCGTAATTCCGTGGGATATCCCCATCTGAATGTAAAGATCGGTGCAACACATGCCGGTATTTCCGTAGGTGAGGACGGAGCAACCCATCAGTGCAACGAGGATATTGCTCTTATGCGTACCATCCCCGGCATGACGATTATCAACCCTTCCGATGCCGTGGAAGCTGAAGCAGCGGTTATGGCTGCTTATGAAACACCCGGTCCGTTTTATATGAGATTCGGACGTCTGGCCGTTCCGGTTATCAATGACAGACCCGATTACAGATTCGAGATCGGCAAGGGGATTGTATTAAAGGAAGGTACCGATGTATCCATCATTGCTACCGGCCTGGAAGTCAATGAATCCCTGCAGGCAGCTGAGATGCTGGCAAAGGACGGCATCAATGCGGAAGTCATCAATATCCATACCATCAAGCCCATCGATGCGGAACTGATTGTAAAAACAGCAAAGAAGACCGGTAAGGTCGTTACCGTTGAAGAACATTCCGTAATCGGCGGACTTGGCAGTGCAGTATGTGATGTCCTCTGTGAAAATGCACCTGCACCGGTACTGAAGATCGGTGTCAATGATGTATATGGCGAATCAGGTCCTGCAGTACAGCTTCTTGCAAAATACGGTCTTGATGCGGAAGGCATTTACAAAAAAGTCAAGGCATATATGCAGTAAGAGGAGTCCGAAGAGATGCGATTGTTTTTAACGAGCAGTCCATGCAGTGATTGTGCGCCTGAAGGTGTCTCCCTTCCCTGTCTTCTGAATTGATCCAGGACGGAAGAACCGTCATTTTCGGGCTGGCTTATCGGATTTGTGACGGTGTACTGTCGCAGATCTGCAGAGAAGGCGGACAGCTGGAAATTTAACAGTCACAAAATGATATCGGAGGCCGGGTTTTACTGCCCGGTCTCTTTGCCGGTGCCTGCGAAACAGATCAGAAGGAACTGTTCAGAAAAAAAGTTTTGAAAAAATTAAAAAAGTGCTTGACTTTTATTGGAACATGATGTAATATATAAGACG
This sequence comes from Lachnospiraceae bacterium, assembly GCA_022774705.1. GTDB lineage: Bacteria > Bacillota > Clostridia > Lachnospirales > Lachnospiraceae > TWA4. The sequence continues at coordinate 44,529 of JALFLM010000160.1, forward strand.
TCGCTGGAACACAGCAACCGGATGTGCGTTTAGCTCAGCTGGATAGAGCGTCTGACTACGGATCAGAAGGCCGGGAGTTCGAATCTTCTAACGCACGTAGACAGAGGTCTGAAGAGTTTCTTCAGACCTCTTTTTGGTTACGGTTCAGAGTCAGGCAGATTTTTCGAGGTTTGCTCTGAACCGTAATCTTTTTGTATTGTTTGCATATCATGCTTGACTAATAAAATAATCAATTTTGGAATAAGTACAGGTTCTCAGATTATAGGAACACGGTTTTTACCACATCTTCCTGCACTACACTAATGATAAAATTTCTCAATTAAAGACGCAAAAACATTACAAAGTTAGTTGACTTTAACTTACAAAACGTGTATAATCTGCTTGAAGTTAAGGATGACTAACTTTTTCTGGTTATTAAGAGCCGATTCTGTCTGTGACAGGTCAATCCGGCCGAAAAAAGCTCCTCCGCAGGGAATTGCTGCCGGAGAGTATGTATGGGAACAGGAGGTATATGTGTGATGGCATTGGCATTTATGAATGTGGGCGAAATTAAAAAGATTACTGCATTGAAAGGCAGAGAAGATGTGATCCGTCATCTGCAGAACCTTGGTTTTGCACCTGGTACGGAGATTCAGGTGGTAGGACACAATACGGCAGGTATGATTCTTCAGGTGAGGGGAGTTCGTATCGCACTGGACCGCGGACTGGCTGCGAAGATTATGGTTGCCTGATATAACGGAAGAAGCTGAAAACAAAGATTTCATTATTGAGAAAGGAAGGGAACAGCGATGCAGACTTTAAGAGAAGTTTCCTGTGGAAATATAGTTACGGTCGTAAAGCTTCATGGCGAAGGCGCTGTAAAACGCAGGATTATGGATATGGGTATTACAAAAGGTACCAGCATTTATGTGCGTAAGGTTGCGCCTCTGGGTGATCCGGTGGAGGTTACGGTGAGAGGCTACGAACTGTCTTTAAGAAAGGCAGATGCAGAAATGATTGAAGTGAAATAGATTCCGATGCCGGTATTATGCGGCAGGAATTTTTTTTATGAACTGTAGGTTAGACGGATCTAACCAGATTCTGAAGGAGGAAAGAAAACGATGGCAACGAAGATTGCACTTGCGGGCAACCCCAACTGCGGTAAAACCACATTGTTCAATGCACTGACCGGTTCCAATCAGTTTGTGGGCAACTGGCCCGGTGTTACGGTAGAGAAAAAAGAAGGCAGATTAAAGGGATATGAGGATGTTACGGTTACGGATCTTCCCGGAATCTATTCCCTGTCTCCCTATACGCTGGAGGAGGTTGTGGCCAGAAATTACCTTATTGACGAACAGCCTGATGTGATTCTGAATATTGTGGACGGCACCAATCTGGAGCGTAACCTGTATCTGTCTACGCAGCTGATGGAACTGGGAATTCCGGTTGTCATGGCTGTCAATATGATGGATGTGGTAAAGAAAAACGGTGATGAGATCTATACGGATAAACTGTCACGTGCTCTGGGATGCAAAGTGATGGAAATTTCCGCACTGAAAGGAACCGGCATTGCCGAAGCTGCCAAAACAGCGGTGGAGGTCGGACAGCGAAGCAAAGCACAGATGGTGGTACATACATTTGATAAAAAAGTGGAGGATGCTCTGTGCAGGATTGAATCTTTTCTGGGAAGTGACGTGGAAGAATCCCGGAAACGTTTCTTTGCCATCAAGCTGTTTGAAAGAGATGAGAAAATTGCGGCCCGCATGGGCAGAAAGCCTGATGTGGAAAGTATTATTACCGCAGTGGAAGATGTCATGGATGATGATTCGGAAAGCATTATTACCAATGAGCGCTATGTTTATATTTCATCCATTATCGGCAAATGCTGCAAACGTGTGAATCAGCATAAACTGACGGTTTCCGATAAAATCGACAGGATCGTAACAAACCGTTTTCTGGCACTTCCCATATTTGCAGCAGTTATGTTTCTGGTTTACTATATCTCCGTTACGACGGTAGGTACTTTTGTGACAGACTGGACCAATGATGTGCTGTTCGGCGAGATCATTCCCCCGGCAGTTCAAGGCTTCCTTGAAAGCATCGGCTGTGCAGATTGGCTGGTAAGCCTGATCGTCGACGGTATCATAGCCGGTGTGGGTGCGGTTCTTGGTTTTGTGCCTCAGATGCTGGTGCTGTTTATATTCCTGGCTTTTCTGGAAGCCTGCGGCTATATGGCACGTATTGCGTTTATCATGGACCGCATTTTCAGAAGATTCGGTTTGTCCGGTAAATCATTTATTCCGATTCTGATTGGCACCGGCTGCGGTGTTCCCGGTATTATGGCTTCCCGTACCATCGAAAATGACCGGGATCGTAAAATGACCATTATTACTACAACCTTTATCCCCTGCGGAGCAAAGCTTCCGATTATTGCCATGATTGCGGGTGCGGTATTCAATAATGCCGGCTGGGTGGCAGCCAGTGCGTATTTTGTCGGAATTGCAGCCATCATCTGCTCCGGTATTATTCTGAAAAAAACGAAAGTATTTGAAGGAGATCCGGCGCCCTTTGTTATGGAGCTGCCTGCTTACCATATGCCTACCGCAGGCAATGTGCTGAGAAGCATGTGGGAGAGAGGCTGGTCCTTCATTAAGAAAGCCGGTACTATCATCCTGCTTTCTACTATTGTGATCTGGTTCCTGTCCGGTTTCGGATTTGTGGATGGTCAGTTCCGTATGCTGGAAACAATGGAACAGGAGTCCAGCATTCTGGCAGCCATCGGACATGCGATCTGCTGGATCTTTACTCCTCTCGGCTGGGGTGACTGGAGATCTGCTGTGGGAGCTGTTTCCGGTCTCGTTGCCAAGGAAAATGTAGTTGCAACCTTCGGTATTCTGTTTGGTATCGGCGAGGAAGTGGCAGAAGACAACGCACAGCTTCTGACCACCATCGGTGCACATTATACCGCCATTGCCGCTTATTCCTATCTGATTTTCAACCTGCTTTGCGCACCCTGCTTTGCAGCCATTGGTGCGATCAGGCGTGAAATGAACAGTGCAAAATGGACCTTTATTGCTATCGGTTATCAGACCCTGCTGGCTTACTGTGCATCACTGGTTGTTTATCAGATCGGCAATGTACTTACAGGCGGATCATTTGGTATCGGAACAGTGGCAGCAGTTATTATTGCGGCAGTATTTATCTATCTGCTGGTTCGTCCGGCCGGAAAGGCGGAAAACGGCAGAACCGTGAAAGGAGCAATGAAAGCATAATGGGAACATTGGTTGTTCTGGCAGTAGTAATATTAATTGCTGGACTGGCAGTCAGAAGTATTTACAGAGATAAAAAGTCGGGAAAATCCTGTACGGGCTGTCCGGGCTGCGGCGGCTGCTGCGACAACAGCCATGAACCCGGAAACAGTGATGCTCCGACGGAATCCTGCAGCTGCGGCTGCGCAGTAACAGAAAGGAAATAAGCTCATGAGTGACCGGTCCAAGGGCAGTGAGGAACAGCCTCTTACCCGGGTCAGCCAGGAAAAGGATGCGATTCTGGGTCTGCTCAGAAAAAATGGTTTTCGGATTACAAAACAGAGAAAGCTGATACTGGATATTGTATTTTCCCATGAATGCACCTGCTGCAAGGAAATTTATTATGAAGCCCGGGCAAAGGATGCATCCATAGGAATCGCAACGGTCTACCGCATGATTAATACGCTGACAGACCTGGGGGTTTTCAGGACTGCGGTACCGTACAACAGATTATACCGGGACTCAGAGGGGAATTGTACGGAAGAAATCTATACGGCCTGCGGAGGCTGCAAAATAATTCTGGAAAATGAGCACATTGTGGAATTTTCGGATCATGAATGGAAGCATCTGTTGAAAAAAGCGGTGGAAGAGAAGGGGCATTCGGGAGAAATCTCCTGTGTGTTTCTGAAATCTTCCGGTGGTGAAAATTTGTAACAGGTGTACTTGACGAAAGAAAAAAACAGGGTTATTCTTGCTTTATCACAAAAGATGGGATGAATGCGGAGGAAACCATGGATTTAAAACAATTGCAGTATTTTGTGGTCAGTGTGGACTGCGGAAGTTTCAAACGGGCGGCACAGCTTCTGTATACCACTCAGCCCCATGTGAGCAAGACAGTGAAGGCCCTGGAGGATGAGCTTGGATGTCCTCTGTTCGACCGGAATGTAAAAGGCGTACGGACCACGGAGACAGGGAAAAATATCTATCATTATGCCAGACAGGTGCTGATCGATTCCAACCGGATCATCAATCTGCCGGAGGAGCTTTCACGCAGGACGTTAAAGGTGGCGGCCAATTCGGGGGATCGTATGGTGGCTCTGTTTTCCCATTATTATATGGAAAAGAAGGACAGCGGTCTTCATGCGGATTATGTAAAGGGAAGTATGGAGCAGATTATTGATTCGGTCTCCGGCAGAGAAACCGATGTGGGATTTCTGTTTATTTCCGACCGGCAAAATGCCTTTGCAGGACAGCTTCTTGCCCGGAAGAAGCTGTCCTTTTACCCGTTGATGCGGATGGAACCGCTGCTGTTTGTGGGACCGAAAAACCCGCTTTACCATATGGACAGTGTTTCCGATCAGGAGCTGCGGGGCTATCGGTTTATACAGTCCCAGGAGGATGACTATGCTGTCAACATGAACCCGGGCTACATGCAGGCGGAATATCCGTTTTACAAAAATCAGCAGATTATCACTACAAACAGCGAGCATCTGCTGATCCATATGCTGCTGGAAACCGATCTCTGCAACATCAGCTACAACCTGCCCTCTGACATCTGCGTCGATGAAAAAATCCGTGCCATCCCTATTCATGGAAACGGAAAAGGATCTGACGTCACATTCGGGTATATTCTGCGAACCAGAGAGGATGTAGAGCCGGAAGTGCAGGACTTTATCCGGTATGTAATGGAGCACGTATCGGAAGCAGCAGAAGAGGAACAGGGAAATCCGGAAACAAAATGACCGAAGAATCCTCTACCTCTAACCGAAATTAATTAATGTCACAACAAAAGAACCGGATTTATAGATAATCCGGTTCTTTTGTTGTGTATTTTAAATATAAATATAATATTAAAAAAAACATCCCACCGGGGGACTTGTATACATTCTACAAAAAAACTACAATAAAGTATCAGCTGATATTACATTTTTATGGAGGAACGTTTATGAAAAGACGGATTGTAGCATTTACACTGGCTATGATGATGGTTATCGGTACCGCCGGATGTGCGTCAGGTACGGAAAAGGAGACGACCGGTTCGGCTGGTAATTCAACGGAGGCTGCAGGGGAGGAGACGACTCCGGCAGCGGAAAACGCGGAAGGTGATCAGGATAGTATCACCGCCTATGTCGGCACTACTATTTTTGACGGAAGCAGGATATTAAAAATAGTGCTTCCTACCACATTACTGATTGCAATATCTGCATTATGTTTTCTGGCAGCTGTAACAGATGTGGCCAGTTCCGGAAGAGATGTTCCCAGAGCGACAATGGTCAGACTGATAAAACGCTCACTAAGACCGGCAATACGCGCGATCGCTGTAGCAGCATCAACTGTTACGTCGCTTCCCAGTACGATCAGGACCAGACCTGTCACCGTAAACAGCAGAAGCTGCCACCAGGGCCGGTTCTTTATTTCTTCCTGAACCTCCCTGTTCTTCTTTGCCATGACAAACAGATAAACAAAATATAGCAGAAAAACAGCCCACAGAATAACACCTGCCGTAAAACTGATGGTATTGCCGGTATATCCCAATCCCAGCAGCAGCAGCGTGATTCCGATCATAAACGGAATTTCGTACCGAATAGTGGATTCTGCCACGGATATGGCAGTAATGGCAGACGCCACACCCAGAATGACAAGAACATTCATAATATTGCTTCCTACAATATTACCGACAGTAATATCAGCTGTACCTTTCAGAGCTGCGGTAATGCTGACTGCAGCTTCCGGCGCACTGGTACCCATGGCAACAATAGTCAGACCGATGATCAGCTGCGGAATGCCGATTATCAGAAAAGCGCATTTCCACCCATCCATCCTGATCCACGTTAACATACATGATCACTCCGTCATTCAGACGGATCTCCAGCCGGCTTTCCTGTTTCAGATCCTTCGCCCCGTCACTTACCGTCCGGTTATTTACTTCTGATATCTCACTGTAATACTGTTTTGTCATACCCCAATCCTCCTGCATATCTTTAGATCTCCAAAATAAAAAATCCCGTCCCCGAAAATCTCTTTTCAGGGACGAGAGCTGTGCTTCGTGTTACCACCCCGGTTTACCTGCACCTCACGGTACAGACCTTAAAAACTACAGAACTGCGGAAAAGCCGACTGTCGATAGTCCGGCACTGTAACGGGTACACCCGTCGTAGCCTGAATGGACTCACAGGAATCCATTGTCGGTGCGCAGCTCCGAGGCCATGTTCAGTTACTGTATAACCTTCCTTACTCTCACCGCATTGAGGTCTCTATATAAGCGCAAATAACCTACTCTTCTCTTCCTTGCTTTTCTGAATCTGTTTGTTTTTCATTATATCCGCATTTTTCCGGCCTGTCAATGAGATTCGTGCCCGTTTTTCTTCGGATCCTCTTCCTCCTCAGCCGCAGACCGTGCCCGATATCCTTTGAGTCCCTGAAACAAAAGAACCACACCGCAGATGGCAAATACAACTGCTGCTATCGCAATGAACATCATTCTTGAATCCGGTACTGTGCCTGAAAGGATATCCCGGACCAGGCCCCAGGCCAGATACAGCAGATAACATCCTGCCAGAATAAACAAAACAGGGCTTCCTGACCATTTTGCATTCTTCATAAAGCATTTCCTTTCTGAATATATTTCATGCTTCTGCACCCCTGACACAGACGGATTCTCTCACAGTCAGCTCCGGTGTAAATTCATAGTTTGCATCAAACCCGGGATTCGAAAGCAGCCTCAGCATATTCTCGGCAACCTTTCTTCCCAGTTTCTCCATGGGATGTGATACAGAAGTCAGAGATACCGAATTCAGACTGGCAAGCTCGGAATTATCAATACTTACCAGAGATATATCCTCCGGGATTCTCAGATGATTCTCCTGTAAAATCGCTGTCAGTGAATGTGCCACATCATCATTGTAGCATACACATGCCGTGCATCCTTCCATCCGTTTCACAATCCACGGAGCAATTTCAGATAAATTTCTCTGGGTTTCTGTATCGATCCAGATGACCCGAGAGCTGTTTACAGGAATATCCGCCTGCATCAGTGCTTTCAGGTATCCTTTGTAACGTTCCATTCCCTGCCCGTCATCCACCTTGAAAATTGCTGCAATATTTCTGTGTCCCTGACTGAGCAGGTATTCCGCAGCGATCTGTCCGGCCATACTGTCATTGACAATTATATGCGGTATGGTGAGTTCCGGATAAAAGCTGTGGAAAAATAATATGGGAATTCCCCGATCCTGCAATCTCCTGTACAACTCCGCATTGGGATTGGGCAGCCCGCTCATGACCGGCTCCGCAATAATCGCTTCACGTGAGTTTTCTGCAAGAATCCTCCTGAGGATCTTCCTTTCCGCCTCCAGCTGATTCTGGGTAAACATCAGGTTGATGCCGTATTCTGCTGCTCCCAGTGTCTGCCCCATACTCTGAATGATTCTGGGGAAAATATAACTGTCCACATAAGTACTGATGATATTGATGGTTCTGGACACGCCCCAGACATTACTGTCATCCTCCGGATTTCTGATATAGGTTCCGCTTCCCTGCCTGGTTACAATAATCCCTTCCTGATGCAGAACCTTCAGCGCATGACGTACTGTCTGTCTGCTGATCTGAAACATTTCGCTGATTTCATTCTCAGACTCCAGCTTTGCCCCCGGATGCAGTTCCCTGGAAGAAAGCCGTGATTGTACCCAATCAACTACCTGTTGATATTTCGCCATTTTATTTTCTGCCTTCTCCTTACAAAACGATCTCCGGCACTTCCCATTCCGGAAACCGTCCCTCATAATCATTTTCCATAACCTGAAAAAACGCGTCACAGGCGCGTTTTCCGGGTATTATACCCGCCTGCCCTGCCTTAAAAAGCAGAGCAGCCAGGACTTATTATATACTTTTTTTATACTTTGTTCAATCTAAAATCAGCCTTTTTTCTTCTTTGTCAATACATCCATAACTACCGCCAGAAGAAGTACAGCACCTTTTACTACTTTCTGGAAGTCGGTGGACAGACCGTACATGGACATACCATTGTTCAGAACACCCATTACAAGAGCACCTACAACAGCTCCGATTACAGTACCTACACCACCGGCTGCTGCTGCACCGCCGATATAACAGGAAGCGATCGCATCCATTTCAACACCATCACCCATCTTCGGGTTTGCAGCACCCTGACGTGCAGAAAGAAGAATACCTGCTACTGCAGAAAGAACACCCATGTTAACGTAGATCCAGAAAAATACTTTTCTTGTATTGATACCGGACAGACGTGCTGCTTTGGCATTACCGCCCAGTGCATAGATCTGACGGCCTGCTACTGTCTGACTTGTAATAAAGTGATAGATTGCTACGATAATACCAACAACCAGCAGCTGAATCGGGATACCCTTATTCTGACCCAGCTTAACAAAGAAGAACCATACCAGGGCGATGATAACCACATCTTTTACAGCAGTCTGCCAGGGCACAACATTGGCAAAACCGTATTTATTATTCGTCTTGATCGTTTTTAATTCATTCAGAATCAGACCAACAGTAATCAGGGCAGCAACACCGACACTTACCAGATCCAGCTTACCGGAAGCGAAGCTGATCATAACGGAAGGAAGGAAGCCTGTACCGATTACGGTGTAATTTTCAGGCAGAGGACCAACTGTTAAGGACTGCAGCAGAGTATATGTAAGACCACGGCCCATCAGCATGGTTGCCAGCGTTACAACGAAAGGCGGGATATCCAGATATGCAATGAAAAATCCTGCAAACAGACCGATAATAAGACCGATGCCGATGGCAACCAGCCATGCAAGAGGTATGGACCAGCCCTGTTCAACAACAAGTTTTGCAGAGCATGCAGCTGTAAGAGCTACGATAGAACCAACGCCCAGATCGATATTGCCGGTCAATACGCAGAGCAGCATACCGGTTGCCAGTACGATAATGTAACCATTCTGCATGATCAGGTTATTGATATTGATCGGTGTTGCGTTTTTACCGCCTGTAATAACATAAAAAATTGCAAAAATAACAATCAGTGCGACAATCATACCGATTGATTTCACGTCCAGATTCACATATTTTTTCTTATTTTCTTCCATCTCAATTATTCCCCTTTACGATTGTTGTGCTGCATAATGCACTTCATGATTTCTTCCTGTGACAGTTTTTCTTTCGGTAATTCTCCCGCAATCTCACCTTCATTAATTACATAGACACGATCGCAGGTACCAATAACTTCGGGCATTTCGGATGAAATAACGATTACGGCTTTACCCTGTTTTGCCAGATCATTAATCGCACAGTAAATTTCGTATTTTGCACCCACATCAATACCACGGGTAGGCTCATCCAGAATCAGCACGTCCGGCTGGCTGAGGATCCATTTGGCAAGAACAACTTTCTGCTGATTACCGCCGGAAAGAGAACCCACCGTCTGATTAATGGATGTTGCTTTTACATTGATCAGCTTTTTGTACTTCTCTGCTTCCAGATTTTCTTTTCTCTGATCCACGATCAAACCGTTGGAGAAATATTTACGCAGAGCAGCCATGGTCATATTGTGTTTGATATCATCAATCAGGACAAGGCCGTATGTCTTTCTGTCTTCAGACGTGTAGGCAATCTTGTTTTCAATCGCTTCTCTTACGGTCTTTGTGCTGACTTTTTTGCCATGCATATAAACATCGCCGGAAATCTTCTGACCGTAGGAATGTCCGAATAAACTCATGGCGAACTCAGTACGTCCGGCACCCATCAGACCTGCCAGACCGACAACCTCACCTGCACGTACATTCAGATTGATGTTGTTCAGAACTTTCTTATCGGCAATTTCGGGATGATAAACGGTCCAGTTTTTAACTTCCATGACCACATCACCCACAGGACAGTCAACGCGTTCGGGATAACGGTTTGTCATTTCACGGCCTACCATGCCTTTAATGATACGGTCTTCGGTAAACTCATCAACACCTTTGTGAAGAGTTTCAATAGTATGACCGTCACGGATAACCGTAATGGAATCTGCAACGTAACTGATTTCATTCAGTTTATGAGAAATAATGATACAGGTTACGCCTTTTCTCTTCAGCTCCAGCATGATTTCCAGCAGCTGTGCGGATTCTTCATCATTCAGCGCAGCTGTAGGCTCATCCAGAATCAGCAGATCTACGTTTTTAGCCATTGCCTTGGCAATTTCGATCAGCTGCTGTTTGCCGACACCCAGGGAATTAATGGGCGCGTTCAGGTTTTCGTTCTCAAGACCTACATGGGCAAGCGCTTCCTTTGCCTTGCCTCTTGTCTGCGTCCAGTTGATGACACCCTTGATGGAAGTCTGCTCATTGCCCATAAATACATTCTCCGCGATGGAAAGATATGGACTTAATGCCAGTTCCTGGTGAATAATTACGATTCCTTTTGCCTCGCTGTCTTTGATGTTATGAAATTTGCACTTTTCGCCTTTGTAAATGATATCGCCTTCGTAAGTACCGAAAGGATATACACCGGAAAGTACATTCATCAAAGTGGATTTTCCGGCTCCGTTTTCACCGCACAGGGCATGGATCTCACCTTTTTCAACTTTCAGGTTGACGTCATCCAGCGCTCTCACTCCGGAGAATGCCTTGACGATATGGTTCATTTCCAAAATTACTTCAGACATGCCTTCCTACTCCTTTACTTTTATTTTCCGTAAAAACAGCGGCAGCTGTCTGCCGCCGCCATATTGGGGTTAAATTTTAAAATTACTGTTCAGAAACGGAAATAATTATTTTCCAGCGTTCTGAATCTGTTCTTCTGTGTAGTATCCGCTGTCTACCAGGATTTCCTTGTAGTTGTCTTTATCAACTGCTACAGGATCACACATGTATGTAGGAACAACCATAACACCATTGTTGTACTGTTCGGTATCGTTAACTTCGGGTTCTGTTCCCTGTAAAACGGATTCTACCATGGTTGCACACTTGTCAGCCAGAAGTCTTGTATCCTTGTATACGGACATAGTCTGAGTACCGTCTACGATATTCTTGGTAGCCATAACTTCTGCATCCTGTCCTGTGATCAACGGCCAGTTGTCAGCTGTATAGCCGGCACCCTGCAGAGCTGCTTTAATACCGTATGCAAAACCGTCAAATGCGGTGCAGGCGATATCCAGATCTTCATCTGCATAGAAAGCTGTCAGAATATTTTCACAATTGTTCTGAGCCTGTTCCTGAGACCATCTTAAGATACAGGTATCATCAAAGCTGGTTCTTCCGGATTTGCAAACCAGAGTTCCGTCATCCAGGTACTCTTTCAGAACTTCCATAATACCGTTGTACAGGAATAATGCATTGTTATCATCAGGTGAGCCCATGAAGAATTCGATTGTGTAGGATTCTTTAGCTGCACGGGCTGCTTCCAGATCTTTCTTTTCTTTAATGTAATTACCGATTACACGACCTACACCAACATTATCAAACGTTGCATAGTAGGAAACTGCATCTGTATTCATCAGCAGACGGTCATAAGCGATGATGGGAATGCCTGCATTCTTAGCCTGAGCTTCTGCATTAACCAGTACGTCGGAGTCAACTGCTGCGATTACCAGACAGTCAACCTGCTTGCCCACAAAGTTCTCAACCTGAGATACCTGCTGAGCTGTATCATCCTCTGCATACTGTAATTCAACCTTATAACCTTTTTCTTCCAGAACTTTCTTCATGTTGGCACCATCGTTGATCCAACGTTCGGATGACTGTGTAGGCATGCAGATACCTACAGTCTTGCCGTTTGATGCAGCACCGTCAGCTGAAGTTCCGTCTGAGCTTCCTCCACCGCTGTTGCCGCATGCTGCCAGTGAGAATACCATTGCTGCTGCCATAAACAGACTTACAAGTTTTTTCTTCATTTCTTTTTCCTCCTGTAAAATGAATATTAACATATACGTACAAGTTTTGACATTCGTTCAACTTGTACAGATCTGATGGTCATGTCAAAAATGCACACATCTTTAAATTGTATTTTTTGCATACTTTTTTGTCATTTTCACCAGCTGTTGAATACATTATAAGCATTTATTATTGTTTTGTCAACATTTTTTTGCATGTTTTGCCATGTATTTTTATAAAAAAGTTGTACATGTTACAATATATGTACAACTTTAAAAACATATACAAGTGTATTATCAAATTTTCATCAATAAAAATCCCCTCGAAAAATCATCTCCTCTCCAGACATTTCATTACAAATGTATAATATTCAGGATTATATTTAAGAATACCTTGTCAATTATCCATATAAAAAAGTGCTTTTCTGTTTTTCATATGAAAACATTCGTTGCTGCTATACTCGTTCTTTCTTTCTCGTTACGATTTTATCGCAAACCGCAAGAATTCCCGGCAGGATAAAGAGAATCAAAACAATTGCACAGAAAGAACCTATGGAAAGGGTTTTTACTATTGCGGACACTGTCGCTTCCTCAAACATTCCGCCCACGATTGCGGTGACCGTTACAAGAATTAAGCCCGAAGTCATAATTGTATGAATGGAACCGGCATACGCTTTTTTCAATGCTTCTTTTACATCCATCGTCCTGCGCGATTCCCGGTAGTAATTCGTAAACAGAATGCCGTAGTCGATAGTAGCACCCATAAGAATACACTCAACAATCAGCAATGCAAGATAATACATACTGCTGCTTATGATACCTGTTACTGTTACCGTGATATACACACCGCATTGAACCAGAAGAACAAGAATTGCCGGAATGGAAAGCGACTTGAATGTCAGTGCGACAATCAGGAAGATTGCTATTGCTGTAAGGATTGTTATAAAACTGAACTCGCCGTCAAATGTTTTCTGCATTTCATGATTCATTGCAGAATTGCCGATAAGATAATATTTACCGCTCAGATTATTGCTTGCGTATTCTTCAAGGCTTGTCAAAAACGATGTGGTATCTGCGCCTTCTTCCGGGTAAGAGGTTGTGATTACCAGTCTTGAATACTGATTGGTAACAAGCTGTGATTTACCGTCTTTCAGAGTATCCTGTGTCTCTAAAAGAGTCTGCCTCATATCGGAATCAATCACGGATTCAAATCGTGAATCACTCAAAACATCGTTAATCATATAATTGAACAGAGTTTCAAGCGTCATTGTCCATACCGGGTTCGAATTTTGGATACTTTCGGCATACAGATACAATAATTCAATCATAGCCGGCTCTAAATCTTCGGAAAGCCCGCTCAAAAGGCCGCCCATTTCTGTAGCAGTATAGACTTTGCCCGAGACCACGGCGTTTACCATAGTCCTTGTGGAAGAAAGCATATCGGAAGTATCCGCATCAATCTTATCTGCATACTCGTCATTTGAAAGCACATCATCAATAATAAAATCAATAAATCCTTTTACAGAAAGTGTCCATCCAGATGTATCGCCGTGTCTGCT
>JALFLM010000013.1 GCA_022774705.1 Lachnospiraceae bacterium
CACATTCTTGATGCCAAACTGTCTCAGGGCATGCAGCGCAGGGGTGTAGCTCTGAATGGAGCAGTTGGGTTTAACAACAACAAATCCCCTGGCAGTTCCCAGACGTTTTTTCTGAAAAGGAATCACTTCCAGATGCTCAGGATTCAGCTCCGGTACAACCATGGGAACATCGGGAGTCCATCTGTGAGCGCTGTTGTTCGAAACAACCGGTGTCTCAGTCTTCGCATAGGCTTCTTCAATTGCTCTGATCTCATCCTTGGACATGTCTACTGCGCTGAATACAAAATCCACATTGGCGGAAACAGCCTCAACATCGTTGACATTTTTAACAATCATCTTTTTCACTGCTTCCGGCATGGGGGTATCCATCTTCCAGCGTCCGTTAACTGCTTCTTCATATGTTTTTCCCGCAGAACGGGGGCTTGCTGCCAGTTCCGCAACTTCAAACCAGGGGTGGTTCTCCATCAGGCTGATAAATCTCTGTCCAACCATACCGGTTGCACCAAGGATACCTACTTTTAATTTATTGTCCATCTTATACTCCCTACTTTCACTCTTTCTTTCTGTCGTATCATCAGTAATGCGCACAGCACGTACATATGTCTTTTCTGTGCGGACATTTGTGAACGTCTCTCATATATTATTATATTTTTTCTCAAAATGCAACTGTTTCTTTCAAAAAACATGGAAATCAACAAGTTATGTCAATAAACTATTGCGGGGTTGGAAAAATCATACTATAATGACTCCATAAAATGATACTTTGTATCATGGCGTCAAATTCATTTGACGCCTTCATCATAAAATATGCGGTTGTAAGGATCCGGCAGCGCAGATGCCGTCCCGGACAGCTGCAGAGTAATATTTATGTGAGGTATTTTTATGCGAGTAATAGCAGGCAGTGCAAGAAGCATACCGTTAAAGACACTGGAGGGCCTTGATACACGGCCCACTCAGGACCGGATCAAGGAGACGCTGTTCAACATCCTGCAGAGCGATATTCCCGGCTGCCGTTTTCTGGATCTGTTTGCCGGCAGCGGCGCCATCGGTATTGAAGCCGCAAGCCGTGGGGCGGCACAGGTTGTTTTCATGGAGAACAACCCGAAAGCCGCAGATATCATCCGGATAAATCTGAACAACACACATCTGGAGGAAAAGGCCGCATTGTACCGGGGAGATCTGCTGGAGCTTCTGCCCGGACTTGCTTCCCGCGAAAAAGTTTTTGATATCATATTCATGGATCCTCCCTACAATCACGAATACGAAAAGCAGGTACTTTCTATTCTGAAGGACAGCAGTCTGGCCGATGAGTACACGCTGATTATTGTGGAGGCTTCCCTGAACACGAACCCGGACTATCTTTCCGAGCTGGGATACGAACTGGTTCGTGAAAAAAAATATAAAACCAATAAACATATTTTTATAAAAAAACAGACAAAGGACTAATATTATGAAAACAGCAATTTACCCGGGAAGTTTTGATCCGATTACCAACGGACATCTGGACCTGATTGAACGTGCTTCCCGGATATTTGATCATCTGATCATCACAATCCTGCATAATCACAGAAAAAACCCCTTGTTTTCTCTGGAAGAACGGATTACAATGATAGAAAAAGCAGTCAGTCATCTGAATAATGTGGAGGTTCAGTCCTATTCCGGGCTTCTTGTTGACTGTGCGAAAGAGAACAACTGCCATATCATCGTGCGCGGACTCCGTGCCGTTACCGATTTTGAATATGAAATTCAGATGTCCCAGACCAACCGCCTTCTGGCGCCGGATCTGGATACGGTTTTTGTAACTACTGACATGAAATACGGTTACCTCAGTTCCAGTACTGTCCGTGAGGTTGCTTATTTCCACGGGGATCTGACCCCGTTTGTACCTGCTTTTGTTGCCGAAGAACTGGAGAAAAAATACTCTGCCGCAGCACCGCCTGCTGCAAAGCAGAAGTTCGGAACGGCTGTTCTGCAGGCAGATAAATAACTGGAGGAATATTATGAATCGAATCGAACAGCTTATCAGCGATATGGAGCAGTATATTGACAGCTGTAAAACACAGGCTTTTTCCGGCAACCGCAAAATCGTAGTTGAGCGGAACACCATTGATGATTTTCTGACGGAACTGCGCATGTGCATGCCCGAAGTGGTAGAGCGCAGTGAAAAGATCGTAAGCAATAAAGAGGCCATCATCAGCGATGCCAGAACACAGGCCGAAAAGCTCCTGAATGATGCTACAGAGAAGACCACAGAGCTGGTGGATGAGCACGAGATCGTTCAGCAGGCCATCAGCCGCGGCAACGAGATTATCCAGCAGGCTCAGAATCAGGCCCAGGATATCCTGGATCAGGCCATTCTTGAAGCCAACGCCTTCAAGGAATCGGCAATCACCTATACCAGCGATGCCATGGGAAGCCTGCGCAGCCTGTACGAAGACAACATTGAGGTCACCAGACGCCTTTTTGAAGACAACATGAACGCTGCCCGGAGTCTGTTTGAGCAGCATCTGACTGCCATGGACCAGCGTTATCAGGTCATCGCATCCAATCATGATGCTTTTCTTGCTTCCGTTAACGGTGCAGGCAGTGAAGCACAGGCACCGGAGGAAACTCCCGGTTACGAGCAGGATGACGAAGAGGAAAACTGAAATTTTTATCCGGATGTATTGGCAGATTTACATCCGGAGCGGATATCAAAAAGCATATTAAAAGGACTGCCGGCCGGTTTTCGGGGCAGTCCTCATTTTTACTGTTTCTGCCTGTCTTTTAACAGTTTTTCATCAAAAACAGGCATATTTTTTTTCACAAAATTAATGATCGTATCATAATTTTCAGGTCTGTGAGGGAAATCGCATCCCATGCAGTTTTTTATTACCCGTCCGTCTTTTGTCTTGATAAACTCCGGGCTGCCCGGACAATGTTCCACAAAATTCAGAGGACAATAACAGAACAGACAGTTAAAATTTTCCAGCCCCGGGTGGCAGGGATAATATTCGCAATCCTTATTGGCAAAAAAACGTGAATTGTGCTTCATAAACAATCTCCTTTCATTCTGCGGTACCTCCATACCGGAATAACTTCCAAAAGATCTTCCCTGAGATCATAATCTAAAGCGGTACATCAGCGGCTGCTGCCTTTTCCTGATAAGCATTCAGCAGTTTCTGAAGCTGCCGTTCCTCATCGGGAGTCATTTCTGCCCGTTTCTCGTACACCTCATCAGCTGCATCCCCGGCCTGTTTCATGAGGGCGGCATCCGTGTAAATATCAGCCAGAGCAAACTGCAGCTGTCCGTTCTGCCGGACTCCGTAAAAATCTCCCGGTCCGCGCAGCCGCAGATCCTCCGAGGCGATAAAAAATCCATCATTTGATTTTTCCAGTACAGAAAGACGTTCGCTCTTCTCCTTTCTTCCGGAGCGATCCATGAAAATACAGTACGACTGATGAGATCCCCGACCGACTCTCCCGCGGAGCTGATGAAGCTGGGAAAGACCGAATCGTTCCGCGTTTTCAATCATCATAACCGTGGCATTGGGAACATTGACCCCCACCTCGACTACTGTAGTTGACACCAGTACATCCAGTTCATGATCGGCAAACTGCATCATGACCGCATTTTTTTCTTTCGGCTTCATCTTTCCGTGCAGTAAACCGATACGTATATCCGGCGAAAGAGCCTTCCGCAGTTTCTCCGTATAGTCCGTTACATTTTCTGCCTGAATCTGTTCACTTTCCTCCACCATGGAACAGATCACGTAAGCCTGCCGCCCCTTGCGCACTTCTTTCTCGATAAATGCATAGGCCCTGGGAATATAAGCAGGAGCAACCACACAGTTTTTGATGGGAATCCGGTTGGCAGGAAGTTCATCAATGACTGAAATATCCAGATCTCCATAAAGAATCAGCGCCAGAGTTCTGGGAATCGGCGTTGCGCTCATAACCAGCACATGAGGTTTCTTTTCCGAATCCGCTTTTTCTGTAAAAACAGCTCTCTGGCGCACACCGAAACGATGCTGTTCATCCGTTATGACCAGAGCCAGATCATCGTAAATGACTTTTTCCTGAATCAGCGCATGGGTTCCGATGATTATATCCGCCTCATGTGCCGCGATTTTTTCATAAGCGATGCGTTTCTGCTTTGCCGTCATGCTTCCTGTCAGAAGCACGATCCGAAAAGCAAGCCCGCACTGCTGCAGAAGTCCGCAGAAAGATTCATAATGCTGCAGCGCCAGAACCTCTGTGGGGGCCATCAGGGCACTCTGATAACCGTTTTCAGCTGCATGGGTCATGGCAAGAAAGGCAACAATGGTTTTTCCGGAGCCCACGTCTCCCTGCACCAGCCGATTCATAAGATGGTCGGAACCCATATCCCGGTAAATCTCTTCCAGTGTACGCAGCTGTGCACCGGTCAGGCTGTAGGGCAGGGATTCCAGCAGCCAGCTGCCGGAATCCTGCTTTTCAAACTGAAAACAGTTCCGGCTCTTCTGTTTCTGTTCCTTCAGCTCCCTGACAGAAAGCATGAAAAAGAAAAATTCATCAAACACCAGCCTTTTTCTTGCCAGAAGCATGTCATGCCTGCTTTCGGGAAAATGAATGTTCCTTACCGCATAATTGGCTTCCGCCAGCCGATATTTTCTGCGCAAAGACTCCGGCAGATACTCTCTGACCAGGTCAGCTTTCTCCAGACACTGGGAAACAAGTGAAGTCATCAGCTTATTGGTCAGACCGGTTTTTAAGGAGTAAACCGGCATCAGCCGGTTCAGAAGCTTCTGATACTGTTCCTCCTTCAAAATTGAGGGCTGGTACAGAACCCACTGTCTTCCCTTTTTCACAACCTTCCCCCTGAGATACATCTCATCTCCCGTAACAGAAGTCCCGATATAGGGCATATGGTACCAGTTTACGGTAATCCTGCCTGAACCGTCTGTGAAGGTTCCTGTGGTAATCTGCTGGCCGTTGAATCTTCTGGTGACCGGAGGATTCAGAAAACGTCCGCAGACTGTCACGACTTTCTCTTCTTCCAGTTCTCTCACAGGCAATGCCGGATCATATGTCATGTAATCCCGGGGATACCGGGAAATCAGATCCTCCACTGTAAAAATATCCGCACTCTGCAGTTTTTTCAGTGTCTGAGGTCCTACTCCCTTCAGATCCTTCAGTTCCAGACCTCTCCCCCCTTTCAAACTGTAAAAGGCTGCCAGCACATGCCGACAGCCCGATAAAATCTTACCAAAATCCTTACCGATATCCTGAATCACTCTACGGACATCAGATAATAATAAACCGGCTGATTGCCGCTGTAAAGCTCCACATCACAGTCCCCGTACTTTTCAGAAACCGCCTTCTCCAGAGCTCTGGCATCTTCTTCCACAACGCCTTCTCCATAGTAAATACTGATCAGCTCAGAATCCTCATCCACCATGCTGTCCAGCAGTTCCATCGCAGTCTGTCCCAGTTCTGTACCTACTGCAGCAATACCGTGATCATCAATACCCATGAAATCACCTTCATGAATCGTCTTACCGTCAATGGAGGTATTTCTAACCGCATAAGTCACCTGACCGGTCTTCACATTGCCCATGGCTTCCATCATGGTTTCCTGATTCTCCTCCGGTGTACATTCCGCCATAAAACTGATGAGAGCAGCAATACCCTGAGGAACTGAACGGGAAGGGATGACGATAATCTTCTTGTCTGCCGTCAGTTTGGCTGCCTGCTCTGCCGCCAGAATAATATTTTTATTGTTAGGCAGTATGAAAATTCTGTCCGCATTAACCTTGTCGATTGCTTCCAGCATATCCTCTGTACTGGGATTCATGGTCTGTCCGCCTGAAATCAGGCAGTCCACATGAAGTCCTCTGAAAATCTCATCGATTCCTTCTCCGATGGAAACAGCAATAAAGCCGTATTCCTTACGAGGTTCTTCCTTAACAGGCTCTGCAGGTTCATCTTTTTTACTGTCAGCCACCTTTGCTGCATCCTTGATCAGTTTTTCCTCATGTTCGATACGCATGTTATCGATCTTCATACGTGTCAGAGCACCGTAACTCAGGCCCTTCTGAATTGCAATACCAGGATCATTGGTATGTACATGGACCTTGACGATCTCTTCGTCCGATACAACTACCAGGGAATCGCCGATTGACAGCAGGAATGACTTCAGTTCCTGTTCATCAGCTTCTGTAAATTTCTTTCCTGTTTCGGGATTAAGGAGAATCATAAACTCTGTACAATATCCAAACCTGATATCCGCTGTTGATATATTGGCTTCAGGAGCCTTCGTGCCGGATGAAACACCGGCAGCAGGCGCTGCTGTATCAAGAGAAACGGGGTTCCCGCAAAATGCTTCATAAGCGCCCTGCAGCACAACCATCAGACCCTGGCCGCCGGAATCCACCACACCTGCCTCTTTCAGTACAGGAAGCATCTCCGGTGTCCGGTTCAGAACTTCATTGCCATATTCCAGAACCTCTTTGATGAAATCATCCAGTTCAGCAACGGTTCCTTCTTCTGCCAGCTCTGCTGCCTTATCTGCCATTCCTTTTGCAACAGTAAGAATCGTACCTTCCTTCGGCTTCATAACAGCCTTGTAAGCCGTCTCTCTGGCCCGTGCAAAAGCTCTTGCCAGTACATCTATGGTAATCTCGTCACAACCTGAAATTTCCTTACAAAATCCACGAAGCAGCTGAGAAAGAATAACGCCTGAATTACCTCTGGCACCTCTCAGAGAACCGGAAGAAATGGCTTTTGCCAGTTTCTCCATGGTTACATCTTCCAATGACTGTACTTCTTTTGCGGCAGACATGATTGTCAGAGTCATATTAGTACCTGTATCGCCATCCGGAACGGGAAAAACATTCAATTCATTAATCCACTCTTTATGTTTTTCAAGATTCCCGGCACCCGATAAAAACATTTCCTTCAATAAGCCTGCATTAATAACAACTGTATCCACAGTAGTTTCCTCCTTAAATCACTCTTCTAATTCTTGCGAAATATCCCGACAGTTTACATAAGGAACAATATCCCTGCTGCCGGGTACGGCGGACCGGACAGATCCGGCAAATCAGTCAATTACCCGTACACCCTGTACATAGATATTGATCTTTGAAACTTCTGCCCCTGTAAATTTTTCGACTCTGTATTTCACGCTTTCGATCAGATTGTCTGCTACTGCAGCAATGCTGACGCCATATACAACGATCACATGAAAATCCAGCTGAATCTTGTTGTCTTCGATTGTAACATTAATGCCATGGGTCAGGCTGTCCTTTTTCAGAAGTCTTACCAGACCATCTTTCATACTGATGCCTGCCATACCTACAATCCCAAAGGATTCAACTACAATTGAACCTGCATAACGGGCAATAACATCCGTATCAATCAGAACTTCGCCATATTTATTATTAACGCGACACTTCATTCCATATCCCTCCATCGTCTTCGTTCTCCCTCGTCTGCTGCGAAGGACTGTATCCTGCCTGTCGGATGTGCGCCGCGACAGGATCGCCTCATTCTATGCTATTATAACCTTTTTTTTTCAAAAAGAAAAGATATCTCGTAAACATTTATTTTTCTTTATTTGAAAATAACACTTGCAAAAATGCCTGTAATCTGATATTATAGCATTTGTTGCGGACATTCTGTCCAATTAGTTAAAGGAGGTGCAATAGACATGGCTAAATGTGTAATTTGTCAGAGAGGCGCTCATTTCGGTAACAATGTAAGCCACTCCCACAGAAGATCCAACAAGATGTGGAGCAATAACGTTAAATCTGTAAGAGTTAATGTTAACGGCCAGGCTAAGAAGATGTATGTATGCACTTCTTGTCTTAAATCCGGCTTAGTAGAAAGAGCATAATTCGCACTTTAAAGTTAAGTATGAACGGTTCAGACAAGGCATGCCAACAATACTGAAACGAACGTGATATACAAGTTCAAATGGTCAGATTTTCTCACGGAAGTCTGACTGCAATAAAAAAAGCTCTGAAATCGCGACAGAGCTTTTTTTATTTTACTATTCAGCAGAGCATGTTTTGCTGTTTCATTTCAATGGCAGAACAGATTAAACCCGGCAATCAGCAGCAGGCTGATCACAAGTATCGTCCAGAAATTAACCGGAACAAAAATCATCACTGCCATTCCGCATCCGAATACAAATAATGCAAATCCGCCAAGCTGCTTCATATCTCACCAACCTCACCGGCTTCTGTGATTTATTATATGCAGCCGCAGCAGCAAACTGTATCTTTATTTTCCTTCATCAACAGCTTTCTTTACTTCTTCATCCGAAACCGTTACTTTATGTTCTTTTCCGGTAGTAAATCTGTTCACCAGCTCCGGTACCATATCGATCAGTCTGGACATATTATCCGTGGTCCGGATATTGACCAGCTTCGTGGAACCGTTCTGAATTACCAGAACCGCACTTGGGGTAATCTTACCGTTCATTCCGCCGGCTGTTCCCTCTTTCTGATTTTTGCCGCCGGCAGCAGCACCGGAAGCACAGCCGAAAGAAATATCCACCAGAGGCAGAATGATCGCATCGCCCAGATGAATCGGCTCTCCTACTACTGTCTTGCTGGAAAGGAAAGTTTCCATCCCTTTAATCAGCGATTCCATGGATGAAACTGCATTTTTTTTCTCTTCCATAATTATCATACCTCCTGCCTTCTCAGGTCAGATTTTCTTTAATTTCCCTGTAAAATGCACGACACTCTCTGTTCAGGAGAATGCGCAGTGCCATTCCCAGGATTTTTACAATCAGATAGCCGGGTATCAGCCGTCCCTTCACAGAAAAAACTGCTTCCAGCACCTTTTTATCAAAATCAGCAGCGATTTCTATATGGTCGCCGTAAAAAGCATACAGAACCGCAGCCAGTTCCATGATCCGACCGGTAAGTGACGGATCCTCCGTGCCGATTCTTGCCCGGATTCTGAGATCGGAAGGCCGCAGATGCCTGATGATTCTGCCGATACCCTTTCGCAATTTGCCCAAAAGCAAGCGTACGGACGGCAGATTGATAAAATCCAGAACTTTACGGATAACGGAAAGGACAGACCCGGTTTCACCGGTGCTCCCCTGTACGAATCCTGTTTCAGGAATTTCTTCCGGTTCAGATTCAATGTCCCATAAGCTTTCATCCTCTTCCCGGAAAAAAACATCCTCTTCCGAAAACTCTTCAGCCTCCTGGGAGGCTGCTCCAGCCTCTTTGGGGATTGCTTCATCCTCTTCGGAAAAAAACTCTCTTTCTTCCAAAACATCTTCCGAAACAGTTTCATTTTTTTCATTGATCAGGGGGGCCTGTTCCTCTTTCAGCGTGTTTCCGTTTTTTTCTTCTTTATGTTCCGCCTTCTCTCCGCTTCCCATCACACGGCCGAAAATTGAAATTCTGGCTTCCGGCTGACCGTTTTTCATAATAACAGAAATACGCAGGATACGGTACAGCCAGTAAACCCGGCCTTTCAGGTGTGGTTTTCCGTCCCAGCCGCCTGAAAATTCATAGCTTACAGGTGATGCCAGAACCATGAACACCAGCAGCAGGGCGATTCCCAGCAGCGTCAGCAGAAAAAAAACGATTATCTTTAACAAAGTCAAAACAATATGCAGCATAAACCCTCTTATTCTGAAAAATAGTCTCTGATGTTCAGAGTACCCGTTTCCCGATATATATAATCCACCATTTTTTCCACCAGCTCAAATGCTTCCTTTTTTCCTGAAGCAATGCCGAGAATATAAGGTTCTTCCGGGTGATAAGCGGC
Source organism: Lachnospiraceae bacterium (assembly GCA_022774705.1). Classification (GTDB taxonomy): domain Bacteria; phylum Bacillota; class Clostridia; order Lachnospirales; family Lachnospiraceae; genus TWA4. Next base: position 9,760 of record JALFLM010000013.1, read on the forward strand.
GCGCTGCTCCAGCATTCCCGCCGGAACAATATCAAGCTGCTCCGCAGGATTCTCCGCCAGCATAATCAGATAGGTTCCGGCTGCAGGTTTATGTTTTTCAATGGAAGATATGATTCTGCGTTTATGCCTGACCGCTCCCGGCCCGACCCATAATGCATCATACCATCTCATGAATTTCCTCCTTCCGATCCTTTTACAGCGGTGCAAAAGGACTGGAACTGAGCAGCTTTCTTGTTTTATCCAGAACATCGTAGCTGCCTGTCAGATCCTTCTTCCGGATCTCATCGGAAAAGCCGTCAATAATATCCTGAAAAGCCAGCTGATAACGGTACAGCGGCTGATAATAGCGTTCCTGCAGTCCTTCCATGGAAATCAGGTACGGTATTGCTTCTTCTTCGATATTACGTTTGTTTTCTTCTGCAGAAGCTTCTCCGATCAGCTGCAGCAGCTCCATACAGGGACGGATATCCTTCTCAGCCTTTCCGGCATGACCGGTGACAAGGAATGCCGCATATACAGGATTCAGTGTCTCCAGCAGGAGCGCATACTGCTCCAGCAGTTCGGAATCTTCCTCTGCCTTCAGTGCATCTCTGATAATCTCATTGCGAAGAGCCTCCAGCCTGCCGCAGCCCATCTGAAATTCCATGCCGCGGCACCGTGCCAGGATGGTTCTTCCCATCTCTTCACAAAACTGCACGAAATACTCTTTGACCGGAGCTGCAAGCCCACAGTCATCGTCACAGATCCGGTCATATATACCGTATCCATTCATGGCAGCCAGCACAATTCCGGCATGATAAGTCAGCGCTGTCATGTCTGATGCATAATTTTTCAATGATGTGGCCACACATCTGTTCTGTTCCAGATTGCTTATGGCTTCTCGATTTAATTTCATACGGAAACACCCCTACTGTTTTAATACATCTTTGTTCTTGATCAGATAATCGATCAGGGATACCACCGTCAGAATCAGCGCAATGTAAATAAAAAGCTGTTCCAGAATATCAAAAACAGTACCCGGGATCTGTGCGATCAGCAAAACGATCATGATCATCTGTGATGTGGTCTTGAATTTGCCCCAGTAGCTGGCGGCAATGACCACGCCGTTGTCGGAAGCAATCAGACGGAATCCGCTGATAATAAATTCACGGCTGATAATAATAATAACAATCCATGCGGGAAGCAGATCCATCTCCACAAAACAGATCAATGCAGAGCAGACCAGAAGTTTATCAGCCAGTGGATCCATAAACTTGCCGAAATTTGTTACCAGATTATACTTTCTTGCAATTTTACCATCTGCCAGGTCAGTCAGGCTGGCTGCAATAAAAACAACCAGTGCGATATACCTGGAAGCATCTCCTGCCACCGGTACCAGCAGGAAAAATACAAAAAACGGAATCAGCAAAACACGGATAATCGTTAATTTATTAGGAAGATTCATCATATCAACTCTCCAATCAGATCGTATTCAAGAGCTCCGGTCACTCTGACACGTGCAAAATCACCTGTCATCAGCACTTCCGGAGTCTGAATAAATAAATATCCATCTACGCCAGGTGCATCCATATAGGTACGGGAAACGTATGCATTCTCATCCGCAACCTTTCCTTCCACCATTACAACAAGTTCTCTTCCGATCATAGATTCCGATTTTTCAAAGGCAATCTCCTGCTGCAGTTCCATCAGTTCATCCCTCCGGTCCTGCTTTACTTCCTCCGGAATCTGATCCGGCATAACAGCTGCAGGTGTATTCTCCTCCTGAGAATAGGTAAAGACACCAAGACGGTCAAATTCCATCTCATCCACAAAATCCATATTGATCTCGTGATCCTCATCTGTCTCACCGGGGAATCCCGCAATCAGCGTGGTCCGCAGTGCACAGTCGGGCATGGCTTTCCGGATAGCGGCAATCTTCCTCTTCAGGGAAGCCTGATCGGTACGGCGTCCCATCCGCTTCAGTACATGGTCGCTGCCATGCTGGATGGGGATATCAAGATAATGACAGACTTTGGGTTCCGATGCCATCACCTGAAGCAGTTCATCCGTAATCTCCTCCGGGTAGCAGTACAGCAGGCGGATCCAGAAAATCCCCTCAACACCTGCAAGTCTGTGTACAAGCTCCGGCAGCATCTTTTTCCCGTAAAGGTCCACTCCGTAAAGAGTTGTCTCCTGAGCCACCAGAATCAGCTCCTTCACACCCTGGGAAGCCAGCTTTCCTGCCTGTTCCACCAGTTCTTCCATTGGAATACTGCGATAACGGCCTCTGACGGAAGGAATCACACAGTAGGTACAGTGTTTGTCACAGCCCTCCGCAATTTTCAGATATGCATAATGCCCTCCTGTGGTCAGTACCCGATCCGTACAGTGAACCGGCCGCTCCTCCTCTGAAATCAGTTTCTGATGTTTTTTGCCCTCCAGCAGGGAATCCACCAGTTCCACCGCTTTCTCACAGTCGTTGATACCGATAATTCCGTCCAGTTCGGGGATCAGATCCATAATTTCATCTTTATACCTCTGGGCCAGACAGCCGGATGCCGCAAGCACTTTGCAGCAGCCGCTCTCCTTGTACGCGGCAAGATCCAGAATCGTCTGGATGCTTTCTTCTTTGGCATCATTGATGAAACAGCAGGTATTAACAAAAATAACATCCGCCTGACTCTCATCTTCGGTATACTCATAGCCTGCCTTCAGAAAGTATCCCAGCATACCTTCCGCATCCACAAGGTTTTTATCACATCCTAAAGATGCAAAAAATATCTTCATATTTAAGGCTCCTTAAATGTCCTTGATTTCGTCTTCAGACACATCTTCTTCACCGATGATGTGAACCTTGCCCTGGTACAGTTCTTCCACTGCAGTAGACAGGGGTTTATCGGAAGACGGTTTATCGATCAGCGCTTCGTCGCCTGCAATCAGCTGGCGTGCACGTTTTGCAGCAGCGATAACAATGGAATATCTGCTGTTGACGATGGGTTCTTCTCCGGCTTCAACAGTATCATTAACCTTTTCAATCAATTCATTGTATGAGGGATGTAACATATCTTTTTCTCCTTTTCTGAATAATCATAAAATGCACTTTATATAGACAGTCTGCGTTTTAATTCAGACTGAATACTGCAGATAATGGCCAGATCCTGCTTCGAGGAAGCAGAATCTTCCGGTGACTGAATCGCTTCATGAAGTCTGCGGATGGAACCGTTCAGATCATCATTGATCAGAATGTAATTGTAATGTTCCACGCCATCTGCTTCTCTCACTGCCTGAGTAAGGCGTTTCCTGATTGATTCTTCTGTCTCGGTTCCTCTGCCTGTCAGCCTGTCAATCAGTGTATCCGCATCTTTTGTGGTGACAAAGATCAGTCTGGCATCCGGGCACTTCTCCCGGACAATTAACGCCCCCTGCAGTTCGATCTCCAGGATCACATTGCGTCCGGCCTCCAGATTCTGCTCCACAAGAGGTCCCGGTGTTCCGTAGGAATTGCCCACATACCGGGCATATTCAATGAAGTAATCCTCGGAAATCAGGCGGTCAAATTCTTCCTGTGTCTTAAAATAGTAATTAACCCCATCAACTTCCCCGTCTCTGGGGCTTCTCGTTGTCACGGATACGGAAAGAACATACTGACCGGGATAGGCCTCAAGAAGCCCCTTCATCAGTGTTCCCTTTCCTGCACCGGAAAAACCTGAAACAACGATCAGTTTTCCACGTTTTCTTTCTGTTTCTGACTTTCTTTCACTGCACATAGATTTTTCTCTGCCTCCGCTTCATTAAACCGGCCGGCCAGGGTCTCGGGCAACAGCGCAGAGAGAACAATAAAACCGTTCTCCATAATCAGAATGCCCTGTGTTTTTCTTCCCTGGGTAGCATCGATTACCAGTCCGTCTTCTCTTGCATTCTGAACCATCCGCCTGATCGGGGATGAATCTGCATTAATTACGGAAATAATCTTGGAAGAATTCACCATATTGCCATAACCAACATTAATCAACCTGTTCAACCCGTCAACCTGCCTTTCCGATTTGACTCCCTATCTGAATTCTGATAGTTTTTACATGATTTTAATCAATTTTATACTGTAATGCAATCCTGTCTGCACAATTTGCATTTACTCAATATTCTGAATCTGTTCCCTGACTTTTTCAATTTCAGTTTTCAGTTCAATTGCGATACCGGAAGTTTCCAGATCATTGCATTTGGAAAGTGTTGTATTGGCTTCTCTGTTCATCTCCTGAGCGATAAAGTCCAGCTTTCTTCCCACAGCTCCGCCTTTCTGGAGATAATCCTTCATATTGCGGATATGTGCAGCAAGACGGACTGTCTCTTCATCGACACAGATCTTGTCGGAGAAAATGGTAACCTCTGTCAGGATACGGCTTTCATCAATGGATGTATCCACCAGAAGTTCCCTGACTTTATCTGTCAGCTTCTGCCGGTATTCCTGCACCACCTGAGGAGAACGCTCCTCCACCTTCTGAACCAGTTCCAGCATATGATCCAGTTTTGCGCAGAGATCTGCTTTCAGCTGTTCGCCTTCTTTTTCCCTGACAGCCACAAAGCCTTCACAGGCCTGTCTTAATGCGCCTGTCAGCAGTTTTTCCACTGTTTCGTCATCCTCCGTGATCTGTTCCACGGTAATTACTTCCGGAAATCTGGCCAGCATGGAAACGCCGGCATCCTGACGCAGATCAAACTCCTCCTGCATCCGGCGGCAGATATCCATATACTCCCGGGCCAGAGCCCGATTGTACTTCAATGAAATACTGCCGTCAGCAAATTCCTCACAGCTGACAAACACATCTACCTTTCCCCGCTGTATATATTCTTTCAGGATGCTGCGGACTGACGCTTCATAAGCGTTCAGTTTTCTGGGCATCTTAATGCCGAGATCAAGATAACGGTGATTCACGGATTTCATCTCAACCGTAATCTTCATCCTCTCATCTGCCATCTCACCGCGGCCAAATCCTGTCATACTCATTAACATCTTCTTATCCTCCATGAATCCATTGTACATTCCGTATCTGTATCTGTGCCAGGGACCGCTGCAGATACTTCTGGATTAGACATCATATAATTATAAAATACTTTATAATACAAGTCAAACACATTTTGCGTTACTGCTGAATTATCTTTCTTGAATTACTTTATAATGTCTGCTATACTCAATGAGTCTACAGGTTCTCCGGGCAGCCGCTCCGGTCTGATTTCCGGGGAATATTCTACTATTGATTCTGGAGGGATTATATATGGCTTTCGATGGTATTACGGTGGCCGGACTGGTCCGGGAAATGCGAAACCGCATTCTCAACGGGCGTATTTCAAAGATTGCACAGCCGGAAGAAGACGAACTTCTTCTGACGATCAAGGTTCAGAAAGATGCCTGCAGGCTTCTTATGTCTGCCAATGCCAGTCTTCCTTTATTATATTTCACGGATAAAAACAAGCCGGGTCCGGTCACCGCACCCAATTTCTGCATGCTGCTGCGTAAACATATCGGCAACGGACGTATCATCGATATTACGCAGCCGGGTCTGGAGCGGATCGTGGATATTACCGTGGAGCATCTGAATGAGATGGGTGATCTCTGCACAAAACATCTGATTATCGAACTGATGGGAAAGCACAGCAACATTATTTTCTGCAGCGATGATTACCGGATTATCGACAGTATCAAGCATGTGTCTGCCATGGTCAGTTCCGTGCGCGAGGTTCTTCCTGGAAGGCCTTATTTCATCCCGGAAACCATGCATAAAAAAGATCCGCTGACCGTGACGTGGGAAGAGTTTGCCGATTCCATGAAAACCCATCCCTACCCGCTTTACAAGGCTCTTTACACCAGTTTCACAGGTCTGAGCCCTGTTATGGGAACGGAAATCTGCAAACGGGCAGGCATTGATCCGGAGATTGATGCAGGCTCACTTTCCGAAATAGAACAGATACATCTTTACAAAACACTGTGCTATCTGATGGAAGACATTCAGAAGGGTGATTTTCAGCCTCTGGTGATCTTTCAGGAGGACATGCCGGTTGAATTTTCCGCAGTTTCGCTGGAATGTTACGGCAGCAGCCCCGCACGTACATTTGATACGCTCAGTCAGGTACTGGAATATTTTTACGCTGCAAGAAGCCAGGCAGGAAGAATCCGCCAGAAATCCGCCGATCTGAGACGAATCGTTCAGACCAATCTGGAACGTAGTCTGAAAAAATATGATCTGCAGAAAAAGCAGCTGAAAGACACAGCCAAACGTGACCGCTTCAAGCTGTACGGGGAGCTGATCCATACGTATGGATATTCTGTTGAGGAAGGCAGCGACAAAATGCAGGCATGGAATTATTACGATAATAATAAGGAAATTACCATTCCGCTGGATCCGGAGCTTTCCGCTGCGGACAATGCCAAACGGTATTTTGAAAAATACAATAAGCAGAAACGGACTTTCGAAGCACTGACCAAACTGATTGAGGAGACGGAAGCAGAGATCGAATATCTCCGTTCTGTCAGCAACGCGCTGGATATATCCGTAGAGGAAAACGATCTGACCCAGATCAAGGAAGAACTGCGGGAAGCCGGCTACATCAAAAAACGGGGACCGAAGGAGAAAAAAGCCCGGTTCACCAGCAAACCCTTCCATTATGTCACGGAAGACGGCTTCCACCTGTACGCCGGAAGAAATAATTATCAGAATGAAGAACTGACTTTCCGTTTTGCCACAGGAAACGACTGGTGGTTCCACTCTAAAAAAGCCCCCGGCTCCCATGTGATTCTGAAAAATGACGGCCGTGAAATCCCGGACCACGTATTCGAGCTGGCCGGTCAGCTGGCTGCCTGGTACTCCTCCGCCCGCACCGCAGAAAAGGTGGAGATCGACTACATTCAGAAAAAACAGGTAAAAAAAGTAGCCGGAGCAAAACCCGGCTTCGTCATCTACCACACCAACTACTCCCTCATGGCAGCCCCCACCTTAAACGGACTCACCGAGGTCAAAGAATAAACAGAAAAAACTGTGAAAGTAAATGCAGCGGATGGGATCGTGTTCCCCGCAGCGGGCATGTGTTACCCTCCCATGCGCCTGTAAAATGTGAATGGCCGAATGGCAAGAACCATGTTCCCCTTGGCGGGCATTTTCAGCCCTCCAGGGGGAATGCGGTTTTGCCATTCGGCCTCTGTCACTTTCCCAGGCTGCATCCTAATTCTTGAAGCTGTGGATCGGTGCCGGGATTCTTCCTTTCCGACTGATAAATTCACTGCAGTCACACATATTCACCGCCTGAACCGGTGCGGAGCCGAGAAGTCCGCCGAATTCCACGGTATCTCCTACTTTGCATCCGATTGCCGGGATGATACGTACGGCTGTGGTCTTCTGATTGATCATACCGATGGCTGCTTCATCCGCCATGATACCGGAGATGGTAGACGCCGGTGTATCACCGGGCACCGCGATCATATCCAGACCTACGGAGCAGACACAGGTCATGGCTTCCAGCTTTTCAATGGTCAGCTTACCTGCCCGTACCGCATCGATCATGCCCTGATCTTCACTGACGGGGATAAATGCACCGCTTAAACCACCCACATAGGAGCTGGCCATCACGCCGCCTTTTTTCACCTGATCATTCAGCAGAGCCAGTGCTGCAGTCGTGCCGGGCGCACCTACAGACTCCAGTCCCATCTCTTCCAGGATCTCAGCTACGGAATCGCCAACTGCAGGAGTCGGCGCCAGAGACAGGTCCACAATGCCAAAAGGAACTCCGAGACGTCTGGAAGCCTCCTGCGCCACCAGCTGACCCATACGTGTTACTTTAAATGCAGTTTTCTTGATTGTTTCACACAGGATCTCGAAATTTTCTCCGTGAACTGCTTCCAGCGCGTGTTTTACAACACCCGGGCCGCTGACGCCCACATTGATGATGGCATCTCCTTCTGTCACGCCATGAAACGCACCTGCCATAAAAGGATTGTCATCCGGTGCATTGCAGAATACCACCAGTTTTGCACAGCCCAGAGAACCATTATCCTTTGTGCGTTCTGCCGTAGCTACCACAATTTCGCCCATCAGTCTGACCGCATCCATATTAAGACCTGTCTTTGTAGAGCCCAGATTAACAGAGCTGCAGACACGTTCTGTAACAGCCAGAGCCTCGGGGATGGAACGCATCAGATTTTCTTCCGCAGGTGTCATGCCTTTGGCAACCAGAGCGGAATATCCGCCCAGAAAATTCACTCCCATTTCCATCGCAGCCCGGTCCAGCGTTCTTGCAATCGTTACGAAATCTTCCGGTGTTTTGCAGGCTGCAGCCCCGATCAGTGCGATAGGTGTTACGGAAATACGTTTATTCACAATGGGAATTCCGTATTCCAGCTCGATTTCCTTTCCTACGGAAACCAGATCCCGCGCATATGTGGTAATCTTGTTGTAAATCTTTTCATTCAGACGATCCAGATCAGCATCGATGCAGTCCAACAGACTGATACCCATGGTTATGGTGCGGACATCCAGCTTCTCGCTGCGGATCATCTCATTAGTTTCATGTACTTCAAAAATATTAATCATGAGAATTCTCCTTAAATTCTATGCATCTTTGTGAAAATTTCTTCTTTCTGGCAGCTGATCTTAACTCCCAGCCCTTCTCCGATCACATTGAGCTCCTTTACCATATCGGCAAAGGGCTTTTCTGTTTTACTGGTATCCACGATCATCATCATGTTGAAATATCCCTGAATGATTGTCTGTGAAATATCTTCGATATTAATATTGTTGTCTGAAAGGTATGTACATACTTTAGCAATGATACCTACGGTATCCTGTCCTAATACAGTTACAATTGTTTTACCCATATTTCCTCCCTGCAGCCATCGGATAAACGGCGGCTTATTTATTATTCACCCGTACAGAATACCAGAAAATCTGATCTCTGTAAATGATTTCCTTCTGAATCTTTCAAATATAGATGATCTCTGATGCCCGGTCTCTTCCCGCCGGTTCGATGGAAAAATCATCCGCATGCCAGGAAGAGCTGCTCATCTCAATCTCCGTCCTGACCGTTTCCAGTGCCAGCGCCGCCATATTATTCTCTTTGGAAATATGTCCCAGCAACACCTTTTTCATCCGGTCATGAAGCAGTTCATTCAGAAACTGCCCGCTGGCTTCATTGGAAAGATGCCCGTGGCTGCCGGCGATTCTTTGCTTCAGATAATAGGGGTACGGTCCGACCTCCAGCATCCGCAGGTCGTGATTGGCCTCCAGAAGAATGGCATCCAGCCCCTGAAGATGCTCCACCAGTGTCTGATCATAGTAGCCCAGATCCGTAACAACCGCTGCGGAAGAGCTGCCGCAGTCCATGCGGTAGGCCAGAGGTCTCGCCGCATCATGGGAAATGGGCAGTGATTCCACATCAATATCACCTACTGAAAATTTCCCTCCGGCCTCAATGGGATGAAAACATCCCTCCGGCAGTTTTCCGATATTCTTATATCCGTATATCTGCCGGATCGTTTCCTCTGCCGTATACACGGGAGTTTTGTATTTGCGCAGGAATACACCCAGACCTCCGATATGATCCGCATGCTCATGGGTCACCAGAACACCGGTTATATCTTCTCCGGTAAGCCCCAGTTCCTTCAGCCCTTCGTTCACCTTTTTACAGGAAATTCCCGCATCAATAAGAAGATGGGTATGATCGGTGCCTACGTAGATACAGTTTCCGCTGCTGCCGCTGGCGATACTCATTACTCTCATGCTCATGCCTGTCTGTCTCCTGTTTTTCCGCCTGAGATCTGTTCTTCTCCGGACATCTGCTCCGAAATCGCTTTCATAAACTCGCAGATCTGCCGTCTGGTATACTCCCGGCTGGAGCTGTTATCGATCAGACGATCGCAATATCTGCGGAACTGCTCATGACTTAACTGATTGTAAATAATGCTGTAGGATTTCACTTCGGAATATCCTCTCTGCTCATACAGACGTTTTACCCTTTCCTGAGTGGATACATATACGTACCAGATTTCATCACACAGCGGTTTAAAATTAGCCTCAATCAGAAGAGCAGACTCTATCACAATCAGTTTTCTGCTGCTGGCTTCAATTCTCCCTGCAACTTCCTCTCTGACTGCCGGGTGCACGATCCGGTTAACCGTACCCATCGTCTCCTTATTGTTAAACATGATTTGCCCCAGTTTCACTTTATCAAACGTGCCGTCTTCCGCCAGCACATCTGTACCCAGTACTGCCACAAGCTTTTCATAGCAGGCGGTTCCCGGCTGCATCAGTTCATGAGCCACAAGGTCCGTAAGAATAATCTCCGCATGATATTCCCGTTTCAGAATATTGAGCACCGTGGATTTACCGGCGCCGACTCCGCCTGTGATACCAATTACCAACTTTTTCATCTGTTCTCCTGCCTATTTCGTATCATACCAGCTGCGTCCGGTGTGCATATCGATTTCCAGTGCAACCGCCAATTCAGCCGCATGACTCATCTCTTCTTTTAAAATGTTTTTTACCTGTTCCGCTTCCTCCTCGGCAGCCTCCACCAGCAGTTCGTCATGAATCTGCAGAAGGAGACGCGATTTCTGCAGTTCCTGCTTCAGTCTGCGGTCCACCCTCACCATGGCGATTTTGATAATATCTGCTGCTGTCCCCTGAATCGGAGCATTCATGGCAATCCGTTCGCCAAACTGGCGCTGCATGAAATTACCGGACTTCAGTTCGGGAACCGGCCGGATTCTGTGGAACATGGTTTTTGTCATCCCCTGCTCCCTGGCTTCCTTAACCAGCTCGTCAAGAAAGGCCTTAATGGAAGGATAGGTCTTAAAATACTGTTCCATATATTCCTGAGCTTCCTTACGGGTAATACTCAGGTCCTCACTCAGACCGAAGGCACTGATACCGTACACAATACCGAAATTAACTGCTTTGGCATTGCGGCGCAGCTGAGGCGTCACCTGATCAAGAGGCACATGGAACACCTGAGACGCAGTAATAGCATGGATATCCTCCGCCTGATTGTACGCATCGATCAGACGCCTGTCTCCCGACATGTGAGCCAGAACACGCAGTTCAATCTGGGAATAATCGGCATCCACGAACACATAACCCTCTTCAGGTATAAAAATCCTCCGGATTTCCCGTCCCAGTTCCATGCGGATGGGAATATTCTGCAGATTGGGTTCCGTGGAACTGATCCGCCCCGTGGCAGTAATCGTCTGGTGGAAATTGCCGTGAATTCTTCCGTCATCCTTAATATATACTGCCAGCCCGTCCGCATAAGTGGATTTCAGCTTGGCGATCTGCCGGTATTCCAGCACCTTGTCTACAATGGGATAATCAGGACGAAGCTTTTCCAGAACATCCGCCGCCGTGGAATAACCGGTTTTTGTCTTCTTCGCTGCAGGAAGCTTCAGTTTTTCAAACAGGATCACACCAAGCTGTTTGGGGGAATTGATATTGAACTTCTCTCCTGCCAGATCGTAAATCTCCTGTTCCAGCACGGTCAGCATCACTGCCAGTTTCTCGCCGTATTCCTTTAAAGCCTCTCTGTCCGCACGGATTCCGTAATACTGCATGGAATACAGCGTAAATGCCAGAGGCATCTCCATATTCCGGTACAGATCCAGCATATCACTGTCCGAAAGAGCCCTTTCCAGAACCGAAAATGCTTCCAGAACCGACTGACAGCACAGCACAGTCATCTGCTTCAGTTTCTCCGGGCTGCCCGTTTTCGCCGCCTGAATGGAGGATTTTCCAAGAATATCCTTTCTTGAAGCCACCATCCGGTCCAGATAATCCCTGGCCAGATCATCATAATCATAGGTATCCTTCAGAGGATTCAGCAGATATGCCATGATCCCGGTATCTTCATATTCATCCTCGCGAACGGTGCCGTAACGGTAAAGAGCCGCCAGCTGGCGCTTCAGATTGACTGTAACTTTCCTGCAGCTTCCGGCTGTAAAAATACGGATCATCTGCTCCAGCATATCCGGGCGATCTGCCGCATAAACCGTATCTCCCGCCAGAACACCGCCGTACTGAATCTCCGAAGCACTGCATACATCCACCGCATCATGCCACAGCATAAAAGAAACCGACTCCTGTCCCGCAACAGCATCCTCAAGCTGTTTCAGTCCTGCCTCATCCTCAAGAAATACCTCCTGCAGATACTGTTCATTGGCTTCCTGAGCCAGAATATCTTCTGTAGAGAAACGGTTCAGCATGGATTTGAACTCCAGCCGTTTTACCCATTCATAAGCCTCCGGAGTAAACAGATTTCCCAGTTTTGCCTGCTCCAGCGTAAAATCCAGCTGACAATCTGTCCTGATGGCAGCCAGCTTTTTGCTCAGCCGGGCCAGTTCATAATTGGCAGCCAGTGCATTGCGGGCTCTTGTGGGAGTAACCTCATCCAAATGCTCCCACACATTTTCAATGGAATGGAAACGGGCGATCAGAGCAGAAGCTGTCTTTTCACCAATCCCGGGAACCCCGGGAATATTGTCGGAAGAATCTCCCATAAGTGCCTTCACATCGATAAATTCTGAAGGAGTGACCTGATACAGATCAATGACCTGCTGGGTCCGGTAATCCTCGATCTCTGTCTTTCCTTTTTTCGTCTTCGGAATCCTGACACAGATATGATCCGAAGCAATCTGGAGAAGATCCCTGTCACCGGAAACCAGCGCAACCTCCATTCCCTGTCCTTCACAGGACTTTGCAATAGTTCCCAGAATATCATCTGCTTCCAGCCCGGGCTGCTCCACGGTACAGATTCCCATGGCATGAAGCACCTCTTTCAGAACCGGTACCTGCTCATGCAGCTCTTCAGGCATCCCTTTTCTGGTGCCCTTGTAAGCCTCATACATCTCATGGCGGAAAGTAGGTGCCTTCACATCAAAAGCCACCGTCAGATAATCAGGCTGCTCTTCCTCCAGAATTTTAAACATAATATTCAGAAATCCGTAGATTCCGTTGGTGTGGAGCCCCTGGGAATTGGTCAGCTCCGGCACACCATAAAAGGCACGGTTGATAATACTGTGCCCATCTATTAAAACAATTTTATTACTCATCCTTCACCTCTTGCCAACGGCGGTTCATACATCTGTTCCACAATGAAAACCCGGATCAGAAGAGCCGGAATCCTGCCTGCATCCAGTAAAGAATCTGAAGCGCACAGGTCAGCACCAGAGCCCAGCCTGCCGCTGTACCGATTGCCCACTTGATCCGGAGATATCGATTGTAGTGTGCCACCCGCGCAGCTGCATTATCCAGAACTTTTTTAACGCCTTCGTCCGAATCCATATAAATAAATTCCGTATTATCGTCCAGAGCATTCAACGCCATCTGAAGCGTCAGAGTTACCGCCAGTTCTTCCCGGCAGTCGGCACAGTTTTCCACATGCTGCAAAAACTCTTCCTGACGGGAAACCGGATATGCTCCTTCCAGAAAATCCGGCATGGCTCTGCAGGCCTCTCTGCAATTCACAATACCGCCTCCTTTTTCGAAGATAATCATACCGCATCAGCAGAATTAATGCAAGTGAAATACGAATCCCAAAGGATCTGCCCGAAATCCGGCTCTTTACATAACAAAAAAGGACCTGCTCCCAACTTTCGAACAGGTCCACTGGCCATGCCGGTGGTGGGACTCGAACCCACACGCCCTTGCGGACAACAGATTTTGAGTCTGTCTCGTCTGCCAATTCCGACACACCGGCATCAACGCCAATTATAATATCACAGAAATAAAAATCTGGCAAGCATTTTTTTCACGAAACAGAAAATTCGGCAAGCGTTTTTTCAGGAACAGAAAATTCGGCAGCTTTATCTGGCATCCTGTGCCGCAATACGGGATGCCAGATCTTCCAGATATTCCCAGCGCTCCATTTTCTCCAGCAGCCCTTCCTCCAGAGATTCTTTTTCCTCCAGCAGCCTGTTCAGCGCACTGTAATCTGAAGCCTTTGCCGCCATCTCCTCATCAATTTCGGCAATCCGCTTCTCCATGCTGCTGATATCCTCTTCGATGGTCTCATACTCTCTGGCTTCTTTAAAAGTAAAGCGGAGCTTAACCGCATGGGTCCGTCCGTCACCGGATCGTCTGCCGGCTGCAGACTGAGTTTCCGCCTCTGCCTGTCCGCTGTTTTCTCCGGCTGTTCCCCGGTTTCCTGCCGGAGCTTTCCCGTTTTTTCCGGCTTCCCCGCCCGGGGAAGCCTCCTGAGCTGCTCTTTTTGCTCCGGCTGCCTTTTCGTAATCGGTATAACCTCCTTCATACTGAACCAGACATCCGTTTTCCTCAAAAGCAAAGATTCTCCTTGTCACCCTGTCCAGGAAATACCGGTCATGAGATACGGCAATGACGATTCCATCAAAGGAATCCAGGTAGTCCTCCAGTATGGTCATGGTCTGAATATCCAGGTCATTGGTGGGTTCGTCCAGAATCAGTACATTGGGTGCATCCATCAGCACCCGGAGCAGGTACAGACGACGCTTTTCCCCGCCTGACAGCTTCTCGATCCGGGTATAATGCACATGACGCGGAAACAGAAAGCGCTCCAGCATCTGAGACGCCGTAATTACCCCATTCGCAGTTTTTACATATTCCGCACGCTCCCTCACATACTCGATCAGCTTCATGGACTCATCCATATATTCGTTTTCCTGGCTGAAATACCCGATTTTAATGGTCTGCCCGATGGTAATCGTACCCTGATCCGGCTGTTCGATGCCCATAATCATCTTCATCAATGTGGATTTTCCGCACCCGTTATGTCCCACAATGCCGATCCGGTCATTTTTCAGAAAAATATAATTGAAATCCGCAATCAGAGTCTGATTGCCAAATCCCTTGTAAAGATGCTCGATCTCGATGGTCGTACGCCCCATACGGGTCGAAGCCGATGCAAACTGCACCTTCCTGTCTCCGATTTCAGGTGCTTTCTGGTCCTTCAGTTCTTCGTAACGGGCAATATGCGCCTTCTGTTTCGTGGACCGAGCCCGGGCACCGCGCATCATCCACTCAATTTCCACCCGCAGAATACTCTGACGTTTCCGTTCTGTGGCTTCCATCATGGCTTCCCGTTCCTCTTTCAGCTTCAGAAATCCCAGATAATTGGCACTGTAGGAATACAGCTTTCCCTTGTCGATCTCCACAATACGGTTTGTCACGGAATCAAGGAAATACCTGTCGTGAGTTACCATAAGCAGTGCCCCGCGGAAGTTTTTCAGAAATTCTTCCAGCCAGCCGGCCATCTCACTGTCCAGATGGTTAGTAGGTTCGTCCAGAATCAGCAGATCCGCTTCCGACAAAAGAACTCCGGCAAGAGCCAGGCGCTTTCTCTGTCCGCCGGAAAGCAGGCTGACCGGTGCTTCAAAATCGTCAATGGAAAAACGCTTCAGCATCATCCTGGCATCGGCTTCCATGGAAAACCGGGCAGCACCTTCTTCGGTCTCATTCCGGGACAGAACATAGGAAAGCGCCCTCTCCCCTTCCTCAAACCGGGGATTCTGAGGGAGATACCGAATCTTCAGATTCCGGTTTCTGACTACACTCCCTTCATCCGGTTCCTCAAGGCCGGCAGCAATCCTCAGTAAAGTTGATTTGCCCGTTCCGTTAATACCGATAATACCGACCTTTTCACCGCTGTTTATGGAAAATGCCGCATCCTCAAACAGCATACGCTCCGTATAATATTTCGTCAGATGCTCCATAGTCATCAGATTCATGTCTTTTGTACTCCTCACGTATTTATTTGCAATCATTCATTCTGAAGCTGCTGCCGCCCGGCAATTTCCCTCAGCGCAGCAACATAGGGCAGGATTACATGCTCTTCTCCGGCAATCCGTGCATCATCCGTTTCTCTGCTGATGCAGCCGGCAATCCTGCAGAATACAGGAATTGACCGTGCCATTTCTTCCAGCACTCTTCCGACCTTTTCACTGTCTCCGGCAAGAACATCTCCGATCTGCTCAGCGTTCTCACCGGGATGGCGGAGAAATTCCCGCAGCGTTTTATCGGTAACTTCCTCCATCTCAAATGCTCTTCGTTTTTTCTTGATATACTGATCCAAAAACGGTATCTTCATCCACCACACCTCTGTTCATAATCACCCGGAAACGCCGGTCCGCCTCCGTGAACCATCCGCTCTGTTTTTCAGGATAGAGGCATTATATCAGATTTTTCTTTTATAATCCAGCCTGATTTTATCTGCAATCATGGCAATGAATTCGGAATTGGTAGGTTTTCCCTTTCCCGTATTGATGGTATATCCAAACAGTGCGTCAATGGTATCCATTCTCCCTCTTGACCAGGCCACTTCAATGGCATGACGGATAGCCCGTTCCACACGGCTGGGCGTTGTTTTATGCTTTTTCGCAATGGTGGGATACAGTATTTTTGTGATGGAATTGAGCAGTTCCATATCCTGTACCGACATGATAATCGCATCCCTCAGATACTGATACCCTTTAATATGTGCGGGAACCCCCACTTCATGTATCATATCCGTAACATCGTTTTCCAGATTGCGCTCCATGTATTCTTCTTTCGTTTCACCGGAAAAATGTTTTCGTGCATCGGGGCGTCTGGCGGGTTCCATGACATTTCGGATCTGGCTGGTAATGGTCGTATAATCCAATGGTTTCATCAGATAATAGGACGCACCCTGACGGAATGCATCCTCTGTCAGCCGCTCACTGCCCGCCGCAGACATCACGATAAATTCCGGTTTCTTTTTGATGGTTTCATCCTGATTTACCTTGTGAATCACCATCAGCCCGTCCAGCTTGGGCATAATCAGATCCACCAGCACCACATCAGGCTGTTTCTGTTTGATCAGCTCATAAAAATCTTTTCCGTTCGTCGATTTTCCTATTAAATGCATGTTCTCATCCTTCTCGATTACTTCGCTTAAAGACTGAATCACACGCTCATTATCATCCGCAATTGCTACATTCAGCTTGTTCATAATTATTCCTCCTGTTATCCAAATGGAACATAATTTCGGTGCCGATGGGTTTTTCCTGCCGCAGCACCTTACATCAACTGCAACGAAATCTAACCTTAAAGATTACAGGATTTGTTCATTTCAAAGGATTTCTTGCAAATTGCGCATTTTATTATTATAATGAGTGAAATACTTATTGATTTCTCCGACCGGAGAAATGATCCTGCAGCGCATTTTCAAGAAAGGACTCTGTAAAATGTCTTATCCTTCCGTTTTTTATCTTGCCAACGCCGGAATTTATCTGACTGACCGGAAAACCGGTATTCTGGTGGACGGTCTTTTTGAACGCTATGACGGATTTGATACTCTGCCGGTATCCATTGAAACCGCCATTATGGAAAAACAGCCTCCGTTTGAACAACTGACCACACTGCTTTTTACCCATACGCATGTTGATCACTATTCCGCCGGCAGGGTTTCTGCTTATCTGGAACGATATCCGGAAACGGAATGCATCCTTCCGGCTCCTGCCGATTCAGGTTGCCATACAGTATCCATCCATTCCGGTTCCGAACATTATGTATATTCCACCCATACAGGTTTCTCCAAAGCCGTTGTTGAGCAGATTTATTCGAAACATCTGATGGATAAAGGAAAAATCGTGCCGCACACAGCACTTTTTCTAAACTATGCCGGTCAGTGTTTTTTCTTCAGCGGAGATTCGGACCCTGTGTATCTGAACAGATATATCCCGCAGGAAATCCTGTCAGCCTGCTGCGGAAAGACTACCATGGCTTTTGTGAATCCCTTTTTCTTTCCCCTGGCACCGGGCCGCAGATTTCTGGAAAATCTGAATCCGAAGCAGATTTTTGTCTATCATATGCCTCTGCAGGTCCCCGATCCGCTTCGATATCATGAGATTCTTGACCGGGGACTGGCAAAATACAGCGGCAAAGCACCGGTACGGACAATGAACCGCTTTATGTGCCGGCTGCAGTAGACAGTACATTTACACTGCATTCAGACAGCCGGTACATTTATGCCGCCTTCAGCAGCCGGTACATTCATGCCGCATGCAAACAGCCTGTCAGTCACATCGGCTCCGGTCATTCCCGGCCGCAGCGCATAAACTCATCAGTATCGCTCCGGAAACATTACCCAGTACAAAAAATAACACCGCAATCCAGACCATACTTTCACCCTTTCCTGTTCTGCTTTTTTTACAGTTCCGATTTCTATTGTTCCACAATACAGAAAAAAAATACGGTCAGACTGAATCTGCCGCCCTGATTTCTGCTGCCTTTACCCAGCTGATCCGGTATTCCTTATCCTTCATTCCATCATCACTTCAATTAATGTGCTGATTTATTTATATGCTTATCAATCTTGTCTATTGCCTGTATCCTATGATGAAAGACTTATTCTAATTAAACCGTCAGACAGTCAAAATCTAGTCAACCCCCATTTCCCACCTATTTTCCCGGAAACAGAAAAAAGCCGGTAACCATTACAGTTACCGGCTTTTCAACGCAAGCTCCATGCCGGACTCGAACCGGCGACCCCTTCATTACGAGAGGTCGAGCCTGTATTTTTATCTTATTTATAAGTAGCCCTCGTTCCTACTGAATATCCGAAGAAAATCCAATATTTATAAGGGTTACTTTACTTTTTTGGATTATGTGGAATCATCCAGAATATGGATGAAATTCATGCAGTCAAAGTTTAGTCAGGAATAGAATTTAGTCAATTATTTAGTCAGCTAGCAATATATTTTTTTCCATTATAATATGCTGCCAGCCAGCCGGAAGGACACCGGATCCAGATATCATCCCCCACTTTTCTGACCTCCAGACAAGAGATCACAGTACCTTTGTCAAGAGCTCCATCGCCGTCGGCGTCATGCTTCTTACCATCATAGGTCAACTGCTCATAAGTTTTGGCAGGATAGTTTGTGCCAGAGCCTGTCCGGACTTTCAACTCAACCTGCAGGGTGTAAGTCTTTCCGACAATATAAGAGGGCTTCTGATCAGGAGGGGATGCAGGGGTGCTGGAAGTCACGGTAACAGATTCTGGAACATATTCAGCACCATAATACTTGCACATCCCCCTGCATGCATCCTCAGCCTGCTCCCTGCAGAACTTGTCCGTCTTCATTAATCCCGCTTCCATCTGGTTCGACATAAACCCAATTTCGATCAGAATGGCTGCATCACACCGCATATATGTAGCATTACACATTCCGAAGTTTCCGGTCTTTACACCCCGGTCTTTCTGCTCTGTGCCTTTTACCAGTTCCGTCTGGATCAACTTGGCCAGTCTTTCGGAATCCTGGCGTTTAGAAGCTGTGATATGGATATAGGTTTCCACACCAGCAGCATTATCCCAGCTCTTACCTCCAGAATGATTTGCATGCCAGCTTACAACAGCATCCACGCCTGCAGCACGGACAGCCTTCTGACGGGACGTTATGGAAGGATCAGAATCATCCTTGGCGTTGGTGTCATCCCAGCCAAGGCGCAGCGTTTTAAATCCGCAGCGCTTCAGGGCTTTCTCAAAAAAGTAAGAGCACCGGACGTTGATCCAGTGCTCCCTGTGGCCATCAAAGGTTCTTTTGCCAGCCGTGTTGCTTCCATGGCCAGCATCAATTGCGATAATTCTACTCATTATGATCATCCTCCTCCATTTTTTCATTCAGTAATTTTTCTGTTACCGCCAGCCCCCTAACCAGGATTGCCGGCACATTATATCCGCATTCCAGCAGGTTCTCCAGGATACTCCGGACTTCGTTTACCAGTAAGCAGGCCAGGGTAAACCAGCCGATCAGGGCCAGGAACGACAGATCAATATGTAAAAGGTCCTGCCCCATCTGGGTGAATACTCCTGAAATTAAAAAGGCCACTGAGATAATTACCCAGTAGCCTAATTTTTTAATAATTCCTTTCAGGCCTACCTTGCTGGATTCCGTTTTC
>JALFLM010000057.1 GCA_022774705.1 Lachnospiraceae bacterium
ATGATATCTCCGGTGCTCATACGGGCTTCCAGAGGGGTATACTGTACACGGAAAGCCTCGCCGCTTTTGAAATATTCTTTCAGGCGGAGCTTCAGGTACTGCTCATAATTGCAGTGATCTTTCAGCGAGCCCGGATAAATGGAGTTGTGAGGGTAGGTAAAATAGTCTGCTATATAATGAAGAATCTGTCCTACCGTAATACAGTCACGGCGGTTCAGATGTGTATTGACCGTGCGGATACGGTGAAAACGGACACGCTCTATATATTCCTGAATAAGAGGAAGCGTGCTTTCAATATTGTGTCTTGTTGTAATAAAAGAGGGACGGCAATCCGGCAGAATGCTTCCGGCATAGAAAAAGTAACGATGGGATGATATAAAATTCCGGTTTATATCAGCGGTTAAAAATCGGGCAAGGCCGATGTGTGATTTCTTTCTCATAAGGGTAATCTCCTAAGGGTAATCTCCCTGTTATATCCGGTGTATCTGAAGGAAACTGACCGGATGTTAGTGTTTGTTAACCGTTTCCTATAAAAGATTATCACAGGTTTTCTTAAAATAATAGTGGCATATATACTAAAATATAAAAAAAGTTTTTCTGAATTCTGTAAAAAACTCATATATTGTTCAGAGCAGAACAGAGTTTTGGTAAAGGAAATTAATATGTATTTTCCGGAATTTGAAAATGTATTGAATGTGAGTCTGAACGTGCCGGAGGAAGAACGGATGCGTTCGGAGATTCTGAATACGGGATATTCTCCGGCTGAAAACAGCTGGGAACTGGTGGTGCGCTATTCTGTTTTCCCGGAGCGTTTTCTGGAGATGCATCCGGAAATCGTTTTTGATATTCTTGCTGGGAACTATATGCTGATGCGGGTGCCTGAACGACTGCTGGGGGAGCTGGCGCAGACTCCCGGGGTTATTTATATCGAAATTCCGAAAAGGCTGTATATGGGCAGTGAGAATAAAAGGAATGAAATCATGAAAGCCGGAAACAGAGGAAACACGGAAAAAGGGAAAACGCTTTTTTCGGCTGCGCAGGTGGACAGTGTGCAGGTTTCAGGCATCCCCCTGCTGAGGGAAAGGCTGGGAATCAACCTGACTGGGAGGGGCGTTCTGGTGGGAATTGCAGATTCTGGAATCGACATCTTTCATCCGGCTTTTCGTAATCGTGACGGAAGTACCAGAATCGCAGCTTTATGGGATCAGTCCTCCGGCGAGTATACAAGGGAAGAAATCAACGGATTTCTTCAGGGAAATTCCGGGGAGCCTATTCCTTCTGCTTTCAAGGATCTTTCCGGTCATGGAACGGCTGTAGCCGGAATTGCGGCAGGAAGCAGGGTGACGGAGGGAGATTTCATAACGGAGGGATATGCACCGGATGCGGAGCTGGTGGTGGTGCGCCTCGGCCAGAGCGGCAGTGACGATTATGTAAAAACGACACAGCTGATGCAGGCTGTCGATTATCTGGTAAAAAAAGCAGCGGCACTGGGAAAACCCATGGCGGTTAATCTGAGTATCGGCAATAATTATGGTTCTCACAGCGGCAGAAGTCTTCTGTCTACCTATCTGACGGAGATTGCTCTGTCAGAGCGTCTTACCATCTGTGTGGGGAGCGGCAACGAAGCGGGAAAAGCTATTCATACCTCTGTTCGTATGGGTGATCTTCCTTATGAAATTCTGCTGACTGTGGCGCAGCGTCAGGCCTCCTTCAGTATCCAGATCTGGAAAAGTTATGCTGATATCTGCCAGATTCAGCTGATTTCTCCTTCCGGTGAAATATTCCGTATCTACTACGATGCCGATCTTCTGGCTATGGGGCATCCTGTCCGGCAGTACCGCAGCGGGCGTACGCAGATTGTAATCTATAACGGGCTTCCCTCTCCTTATCAGCCCCTGCAGGAGATATTTATAGATCTGATTCCCGCAGACCGGTTTGTGGACAGCGGAAACTGGAGAATTCAGATTACACCGGTGCGCATTGTGTCGGGAGAACTGGAACTGTGGCTCCCGGCGGGAAATATACTGAATCAGGGGACTGGATTTGCTGTGCCCGGACAGCAGCATACGCTGACAGTTCCATCCGCCTCGGATCGGGTCATCACAGTGGGGGCCTACGATTCGAGGCGGCAGACCTATGCTTCATTTTCCGGGCGGGGATTTACGGCATTTACCAATCAGGTGAAACCGGATCTGGCGGCGCCGGGGGTGGATGTTCTGGCACCGAAAGCGGGGCAGGGAATCACAGCAGCGGGAAGGGGAAGAAACGGGGAGCTGACAGGGGGAGGCATGGCGGATTACGCCGGTTTTACGGGAACCTCCTTTGCAGCGCCGGCGGTTGCCGGAGCGGCGGCTCTTCTCATGCAGTGGGGGATTGTGGAGGGGAACGACCCATGGCTTTACGGCGCCCGTCTGAAAAGCTGGTTCCACCGCAATGCAAGGCAGCTGCCGGCATTTCAGACCTATCCCAATCCGTATATCGGTTATGGTGTACTGTAGCGGAAAAAAGGGAGCGGAAAAAATGCGGAGAGAAAATCAGAAAAAATGAATGCAGGGCGGAAAAAAGATGACAAAATGGAAAAAATAATGTAATCTGTAAGCGGAAAACCATTAAGTCAAGCAATACAGCCGGTCAGATAAAGAAACCGGATAAGAAAAAGGAAGAATCTATGCAGTTATTTGAATTGAGTGCACCCTGTCATTTCGGAACAGAGGCGGTGCTGAAAAAGGAAATTTATGATCTCGGTTACGATATTACAAAAGTGGAGGATGGGAGAGTTACGTTTCAGGGGGATGCAGAAGCCATCTGCCGCAGCAATGTATTTCTGCGTACCACGGAGAGAATCCTGCTGAATGTGGGAACATTCCATGCGGAAACTTTTGAGGAACTGTTTCAGGGAATCAAAAATCTCCCCTGGGAGAATTATATTCCCCTTGACGGGAAATTCTGGGTTACAAAGGCGACTTCCATCAAGAGCAGGCTGTTCAGTACATCGGACATTCAGTCCATTGCCAAAAAAGCCATGGTGGAACGGCTGAAAACAGTATATCATTCCCGCTGGTTTGAAGAAACCGGCAATCCCTATCCGGTGCGCATTTTCGTGCTGAAGGATGAGGTGACGGTAACGATTGATACTTCGGGTGATTCCCTTCACAAAAGAGGTTACCGTCTTTACACAGCCAAAGCACCTATTACAGAGACGCTGGCTGCGGCGCTGATCATGCTGACACCCTGGCGCAGGGACCGGATTCTGGTAGATCCTTTCTGCGGCAGCGGTACATTTCCCATCGAAGCAGCCATGATGGCGGCGAATATTGCCCCCGGCGTGAACCGGGATTTCCTGGCTATGAGCTGGGATAATCTGATTGACAAACGTCTGTGGAAAGATGCCAGAGAGGAGGCACTGGATCTGGAAAACCGCAGCGCAGCCACTGATATACAGGGATATGACCTGGACGGCGAGGTGGTAAAATCCGCCAGAGAAAATGCAAAGCTGGCAGGTGTGGATCACCTGATCCATTTCCAGAAAAGACCGGTCAGCGAACTGAGCCACCCGAAAAAATACGGTTTTATCATTACCAATCCTCCTTACGGAGAACGTCTGGAGGAAAAAAAGGATCTGCCGCCCATTTACGGTGATTTCTGCCGTCAGTTCAGACAGCTGGAGGACTGGTCGGCCTATGTGATCACCAATTATGAGAATCTGGAAAAACAGATGGGGCGCAAAGCGGATAAAGTAAGAAAAATTTATAATGGTATGATGAAAACTACATTCTACCAGTTTATGGGTCCGAAGCCGCCAAGAAGAAAACGGCCTCAGGAAGAACAGGCAGGCGAATAAAAAGGACAGTAGAAAACAATAGAACAGCAGAAAATGGAAGAACAGTAGAAAATAAAAGAACAGTAGAAAATAAGAGAACAGGCAGGAGAAAGACAATATGGACAATAAACTGATTTTTGCATCCAACAATGCCGGGAAAATCCGGGAGGTTAAGGAAATCATGCAGGATTACGGGAAGGAAGTCGTATCACTGGAGGAAGCGGGCATTCACATGGATGTGGAGGAAAACGGAACTACGTTTGAAGAAAACGCTCTGATTAAGTGCCGCGCCATCCACCGGATGACCGGAGCCATGGTTCTGGCGGACGATTCCGGTCTGGAGATTGATTACCTCAATAAGGAGCCCGGCGTGTATTCTGCCCGCTATCTGGGCCATGATACGCCTTATGATATTAAAAACGGAATTATTCTGGACCGGCTTAAGGAAGCAGAAGGGCAGCAGCGCAGCACGCGCTATGTATGTGCCATGGCGGCCGTTCTGCCGGACGGCAGAGAATATACGGCTCTGGGCACGGTGGAAGGGCTGATTGCCATGGAACCGGCAGGAAACGGCGGCTTCGGCTATGATCCCATTTTCTTTGTGCCGGAATACGGAAAAACCATGGCACAGCTGACACCCGACGAAAAAAATGCCATCAGCCACAGAGGCCGCGCACTTCGGGCGCTGCGTAAAATTCTGGATCAGGCATAAAGCTGCAGATTGACAAATGGAGAAGGAAAATATGAGTAAACTTAGAATTCTGGTAATCAGTGATACCCACAGAAACGTCCGCAGACTGAAAGATGTTATGGCCCGTGAAAAGCACGTGGACATGGTTCTTCATATGGGAGATCTGGAAGGACATGGAGATTATGTGGAACAGACAGCGGGCTGCAGTCTGCAGGCAGTCAGAGGAAACTGTGACTATGACGGAAACTGGCCCATGGAAACCATGGTGGAAATCGGAAACCATATGATCTTCATGACCCACGGACATCGCTACGGTGTAGACTACGGTCTGTATGAACTGGAGGAAATGGCAAGAGGATGCGGTGCAGACATAGCCATGTACGGACATACGCACTGTCCCTATTTCGAACAGCAGAAAGACGGATTTGTAATCCTCAACCCCGGCAGCCTGGGCAGCCCCCGCCAGTATCCCCGGGAACCTTCCTATATGATCATGGAAATTGATGAAGAAACCGGAAAAACGGAATACCACCAGAGATTCCTGAAATCAGGCTGGTAAAGGCTGCAGTTTATCTGCCTGCCGGATGGGGAGAGTGTGTGAGGCGCCATGAACGGCAGGTCGTGTCCGGAGACGCGCTCCCGCTCTGTGACAAACGCAGCGGATGCTAACCTCGCAGACCTTCTTATGAAGGTCCGCTCACTAAGCACCGGCGTTTGTCAACGGTCTCCTTGACATGACCTGCCGTTCATGGCGCCGCCGCAGACTATCTCTGAATCCGCCAATGGCGAGGGAAAACTGCAGATGGGGAGAATACATAGCAGTGGAAATTATACATATGTGTTTCTCCCCCCATATGTTGTTTTGTGCTTCATTTTTTGGGGGGGGAGAGAAAGGACCTGTGGCGGCGGAAGGACGGTGGTGTCCTGTAAAGGGGACCGTTGCGGACACGCCGGCACTTGCTTTTTCAAGCGACAGCGCTGAAAAAGCTTAGTACCGCTGCGTGTCAGCCCGAGCGAGAGCGCGTCCCCGTACAGGACACCACCGTCCTTCCGCCTCACCATCCCTATCTCCTTCCCAAAATCCGAAGCCTGAACAGCATCAAAAAACATTTTCAAAAAAAATTAAAAAAGTTGTTGACAAATCTATTTTGTTCAAGTATAATTCTATCTGTTCGCTGATGAAAGCAGAAACACAGAAATGAAGCGGCAGCGGACAGATGCGATATGCGGGTGTAGTTCAATGGTAGAACACCAGCCTTCCAAGCTGGATACGTGGGTTCGATTCCCATCACCCGCTTCACCGAAGCAGTTCGGTGAAGCTTATTAAAGCTATGGTGGGTATAGCGCAGTTGGTTAGCGCGTCAGATTGTGGCTCTGAAGGTCTAGGGTTCGAATCCCTATACCCACCCTGCCATTAACTTGGTGGCATGCATTGGGCTATCGCCAAGCGGTAAGGCACAGGACTTTGACTCCTGCATTCGACGGTTCGAATCCGGCTAGCCCAGTCAAAGTTCAACACTTTATAATCTATATGGATGGGATACTAGCTCAGGTGGTAGAGCACTTGACTTTTAATCAAGTTGTCCGGGGTTCGAGTCCCCGGTGTCTCATGAAAGCTCAGCAGATAAACTGCTGAGCTTTTTGTTATTCAGCCTGAAAATCACATTTTCCCGGCTGAAGATTCCGAATAGTCTTTCTTCTCCAAAATTTCCAGGGTGTGTATTTACGAACAGGAGAATTATCTGTATAATATATCGAAACAGAGTAATTTCAGCGTAGATTTTCTGTTAATGAATGAAAAGTTCAGTGAATATACTGTGCAGTATCAGGCAGTGTGTGCTGCCGGATGTTTTAGAATTATAGACAGGGAGATGTGATTATGATGAAAATATTTGACAGTTTATTGAAGAGAGAGAGTAACAGTTCTGAATTGCCGCTTCAGGCGTTTCTGGAGGGAGAGATTGTTCCGCTGAATAAAGTGCCGGATCAGCTGTTTTCGCAGAAGATTCTGGGGCCGGGAATTGCCATCATGCCGTCCAATACGGTGCTGATGGCTCCGGTTGACGGGACGGTGAGTGCTGTTATGGAGAAGACGCGCCATTCCTGCTGTATCCGCAGTGAACAGGGCGTGGAGATCATGCTTCACATCGGTGTGAATACGGTGGAGATGAATGGCAATGGTTTTGAAATGATGGTAAAGAAGGATCAGAAGGTGAAAGCGGGGGATCCTCTGATAAAATTTTCACCGGAAAAGATTCTGGAGGCCGGTTATCCGCTGGTTACGTCCATGATCATAACCAATATGGGCGAATTCCGTCATATTTCGTTTGAAAAGATTAAAATTGCAGGGAAAGGCAGCGTGATCGGAAAGCTGTCTGTTTAGCACGGAGTGATTGTATGGCAGGAAAAGTAATCGGGATCGTTCCTTCTGCATCTTTATTTCAGCAGGAGGATCCGTATCTGGATCAGTATCGTTTTGTGAATCATTACGGGAAAAGGATTGTGGAAAACGGCGGGATTCCGTTTGGGGTTCTGCCGGTGGACGGTCATGCTGCGGAGTCGGTTCTGGGGCTGTGCGACGGACTTCTTATCTGCGGCGGCGGCAGGATTTATCCGTATCATTTTGAGATTGTCGGGTATGCCGTGCAGAGGGAGATTCCCCTTCTGGGAATCTGTCTGGGGATGCAGACCATAGGAACCTGGTTCCGGGTGAAGGAGGAAGCAGAGAAGAGACAGTATAAGGGAAGTCTTCTTTCTCTGTATGAGCAGATGAAAAAGGAAAAATTCATGTTCACTCTGCCGGTGGAACATCACTGGGATGTGCAGCCCAGGAGGGATGGGCTTGATGAGGCCAAACATCCGGTTCGTATCCGTCGGGGAACCCATCTGCATCGGTTGCTGGGAGCGGACGTAGTACAGGGTGTTACCCTGCATCATTATCGTCTGAATGAAACGGCCGGGGCGCTGACTGTGTCGGCCCGGACGGACGACGGAACAATTGAAGGAATCGAGTATGGCAGTCAGGTGGTGGGTGTTCAGTTTCATCCGGAAGCTGACCGGAGTCTGGAGCAGTTGTTTCAGAAGTTTTTTATGCTGTAAATCGTGGGGCAGATGATGTGCAAAAGTACCGCAGAAAATCAATAGTACTGCAGAAAATCAAAGATAAGACTGCAGAAATATGCAGATAAGCAGTGGAGAAGATCAGATTTCGAGTCGGAGGGGGTGGGGCAATGAATATCCGTGAGATGATGGAAGAACGGGAAAAACAGTTTTTGCAGCCGTATGCGGCGTTCAGTGTGGATGCGGTACGTGACCGGACGGAGGAACCCTGTGAGATTCGCACCGCGTATCAGCGTGACCGGGACCGGATCGTGCACAGCAAGGCATTCCGCCGTATGAAGGACAAAACACAGGTGTTTCTGGCGGCAACAGGAGATCATTACCGGAACCGGCTGACCCATACGCTGGAGGTGTCTCAGGCGGCAAGAACCATTGCCAAAGCACTTTGTCTGAATGAAGAACTGACGGAAGCCATCGGTCTGGGACATGATCTGGGGCACACGCCTTTTGGACACACAGGAGAAGCGGCACTGGATGCCGCATTAAAGCAGGTACATCCTGACCGGTGTTTCCGGCACTACCTGCAGAGTGTGCGGGTGGTGGAATATCTGGAAAAAAACGGTAACGGCCTGAATCTGACCCCGGCGGTCCGTGACGGTATCCGAAATCACGGAACTGCGGGACATCCGGCAACTTTAGAGGGACAGATCGTACGCCTTTGTGATAAAATAGCATATATTAATCATGATATTGACGATGCGATTCGTGCAGGCATACTGACCGAGTCAGATTTACCAGCTATATATACGGATGCTCTGGGACATACTGTAAGGGAAAGACTGAATACGCTGATTTCCGATACGATCTACAACAGTCAGGGACAATCCGGGATCTGTCAGTCCCGGGAGGTTGCAGAAGCCATGACGGGTCTGAGACAGTTTATGTTTGACCATGTTTACCATCATCCAGTGGTGAAACAGGAGGAAAAAAAGGCGCAGAACATGCTGACTTCCCTGTTTTTCCGGTATATGGAGCATCCGGAGGAGATGCCGGAGGAGTTTGCCGGATTTCTCCGCCGGGGCGAGGACAGGGCACAGGTGGTATGTGATTATATCGCCGGCATGACCGATCACTATGCCATTGCACGGTTTGAAGAATTATTTGTACCGAAAGGTTGGAGGATCAGATAGCTTTGTATTATCCAGAAGAGATTGTTGACGAGGTCGGCAGAGCCAACGACATAGTGGATGTGGTTGGTCAGTATGTAAAACTGAAAAGACAGGGCAGCCGCTATGTGGGGCTGTGCCCTTTTCATAATGAAAAAACGCCTTCTTTTTCCGTGTCCGGGGATATGCAGCTGTACCACTGTTTTGGATGCGGTGTGGGAGGAAATGTATTTACTTTTGTAATGGAATACGAGAGTTATACGTTTCAGGAAGCGGTAGAGTATCTCGCCGACCGGGCCGGGATTCAGCTGCCCAAAGACGACGGCAGGCAGGACCGGGCGGAGGATAGCAGGCGCAGACAGATGCTGGAGGCCAATAAACTGGCCGCCAGGTATTTTTACTATCAGCTGAAGGGCAAACAGGGGGGCAGGGCGTATGAGTATCTGCGAAACCGCGGACTTTCAGATGAGACCATTGTGAAATTCGGACTGGGGTATTCCAATATTTCACCGGATGATCTGTACCGTTATCTGAAGCAGAAAGGATTTTCCGATGAGATCCTGGCGGAATGCGGTCTCATCAAGGTTGACGGGAAAGGGGCTCACGACAGGTTCTGGAATCGGGTCATGTTTCCCATCATGGACGTCAATAACCGGGTCATCGGATTCGGAGGCCGGGTGATGGGAGACGGCCTTCCCAAGTACCTGAATTCTCCTGAGACGAAGCTTTTTGATAAAAGCCGGAATCTGTACGGACTTCACGCAGCGAGAAAATCGAGAAAAGATTATTTTCTGCTGTGCGAGGGCTATATGGATGTGATCGCACTCCATCAGGCGGGATTTACCAATGCGGTGGCCTCTCTGGGCACGGCATTTACACCGCAGCATGCCATTCTCATGAAACGGTATGTGAAGCAGGTGATTCTTACCTTTGACAGCGACAATGCCGGAGTCAATGCGGCGTTGCGTGCCATCCCCATCCTGAAGCGGGCGGGGCTTTCCGTGAAAGTGCTCAGTATGGTTCCCCACAAGGATCCCGATGAGTTTATCAAGGCGGAAGGGCCGGAGGCTTATGAGGAGCGAATCCGTCAGGCGAAGAACGGCTTCCTGTTTGAAATCGGTATTCTGAGAAGAAAATACGATTTTCGGGATCCGGAGCAGAAAACGGCGTTTCAGACAGAAACGGCGGGAAAATTACTGGAATTTGAAGATGAAATGGAGCGCAGCAATTATATAGAAGCACTGGCACTTGAATATGATATGAATGCCGGTCAGCTGCGCAGGAAGGTCAATCAGATGGGCTCCGGCCTGCTGCCGGGAGAGACGCCTTATACGGCAGCGGAAGAGGCGGAGGAAAAACGGCGCCGGGAGAAGCTGCGGCGCAGGGATACTTCCGATAAAAGGGCACAGCGCATGCTGCTGGCCTGGCTGTCCGCTTACCCTGCTGTATTTTTGCAGATCAGGGATGTGGTAATGCCTGATGATTTTATGGAAGAGGGATACCGGAAACTGGCCCGTATGATCTATGACAGGCTGGATGGAGGCCAGGAAATCAATCCCTCGGAGCTTACCAATCATTTTATCAATGAT
The DNA here is from genome assembly GCA_022774705.1 of Lachnospiraceae bacterium. Taxonomy (GTDB): domain Bacteria; phylum Bacillota; class Clostridia; order Lachnospirales; family Lachnospiraceae; genus TWA4. The sequence continues at coordinate 10,327 of JALFLM010000057.1, forward strand.
GAGCAGGAATATAAGATGATATCAGAAATCTTCCACACAGGGCTGGAGGAATCTGTTACGAAAGAGGAAAAAGAAAAGATTTTATCCGATCTGGTTCGCAAGGTGAAATCAGACAGCCTCAGAGCGGCGGCGCGGGACGCTTCCGATCTGGCTGCGTTTCAGGAAATTGTGAAGATGCAGGAAAGGCTGGGAAAGCTTCATATTAAACTGTAAAAATGTAATCGGAATATTTTTTTTCGTAACGGGTTAAACTATAGTCAGCGCGGCCCTGTAAGGAGGATATTATGAGCGGAAAGAAAGAACGGTTCAGAAACAGACTGCAGGAACTGCTGCAATATGCTGCGGAAAAAGACAACGTACTCAGCTGTGATGAGGTGATGGATTTTTTTGCAGAGGATGAATTGGATGGAGAGGAGTTTGATGCAATCCTGGATTGTCTGGATGCTCATAAAATAACAGTGGAAAATCCGGCCAGAGAGCTGGAAAATCCGGAGCCGGAGATGTCCGGTGAGGAAAAAACGGAATGGGAGACCGGGGAATGGGAATTTCCGTTGCCGGAAGGCAGTGCTTCCCAGGATCCGGTCCGGATGTATCTGAAAGAAATCGGCAAAGTACCGCTTCTTTCCGCAGAAGAGGAAATCCGTCTGGCAAAGGAGGCTGCTGCAGGCGATGTTTCGGCCAGAAAAAAGCTGGCGGAAAGCAATCTGCGCCTGGTGGTCAGCATTGCCAAGCATTACACCGGACGCGGCATGCAGCTGCTGGATCTGATTCAGGAGGGAAACCTGGGTCTGATCAAGGCTGTGGATAAGTTTGATTATACCAGAGGGTATAAATTCAGCACCTATGCCACCTGGTGGATCCGTCAGTCCATCACCCGTGCTATAGCCGATCAGTCCCGTACCATACGGATTCCGGTACACATGGTGGAGACTATTAACCGGATCGTGCGGACTTCGAGACAGATGGTTCAGGAGCTGGGCAGGGAACCCAGTGTGGAGGAACTGGCCAAACGTCTGGATCTGCCGCCTGCCAGAGTGGCTGATATCCTGAAAAATGCACAGGATCCGGTGTCTCTGGAATCTCCGGTGGGAGAGGAGGACGACAGTCATCTGGGTGATTTCCTGGCGGATGATCACGTAACGGTGCCCATGGAGGCTGCCACCAATTCCATGCTGAAGGAACAGCTGGAGGAAGTGCTGGATACCCTGACCAGCCGGGAGCAGCAGGTGATCTGCCTGCGTTTCGGTCTGTATGACGGTCAGGCCAGAACTCTGGAAGAGGTGGGGCGCGATTTCAATGTAACAAGGGAGCGGATCCGTCAGATAGAAGCCAAGGCGCTGAGAAAATTGCGGCACCCCAGCCGCAGCTGCAAGCTGCGCGACTTTCTGGAGCCGTAGAAAGAGGGAACATGAATTTATCGCCAAGACTAAAGAAAATAGCTGATTTTGTGCCAGATGGCAGGGTGATGGCCGACGTGGGAACAGACCACGGTCATCTGCCCATATATCTGGTTTCTTTACATAAAGTAACGGGAGCCATTGCCATGGATGTGCGGCCCGGTCCTCTGTCCAGAGCACAGCAGGCCGTTGCCGTGTACGGGCTGCAGGACCGGATCGAACTGCGGCTGGCGGACGGCCTGGCGGCTCTGAAACCGGGGGAAGCCGATACAGTGGTCATCGCCGGTATGGGAGGTCCCCTGATCCGGAAAATCATGGAAGAAGGGCAGCACATGTGGGACAGCACGGGCCACTGGATTCTGTCTCCTCAGAGTGAGATCGGGGAGATGAGGCACTGGCTGGAGAAACATGGATTTTCCATCCTGAAAGAGGACATGGTATCGGATGCGGGAAAATATTATGTGATTATGGATGCGGTAAGAGGCTCCATGCATTACGATCAGGAATACGAATATGTCTACGGCAGGGAACTGATTCGGGAAAATCATCCGGTACTGCGTGATTTTCTGAATCAGGAGCGTACAAAACTGCACACACTGCACTGTAAAATCGGTGCTCATGATTCAAAACGCAGTCTGGCCCGCATGACGGAGCTTGAGCGGGAGGAACAGCTGGTGCAGGGGGCGCTGGATGCCATGGGCAGGAATATCTAACAAAAGAATCAGGGAGGAAAAGACAATGGATATAAAAGAACTGGTGGATTATCTTGGAAAGGAGATTCCTGCAAATTACGCATGCAGCTGGGACAATTCCGGCCTGCAGGTAGGTCATGGGGGAAAAGAGATAAAAAAGGTCTATATTGCGCTGGATGCAACGGAGGAGATTGTCTGCGATGCTGCCATGAAGCACTGCGATTTTCTTCTGACCCACCATCCGCTGCTTTTTAAGGGCATCAAACAGGTTTCCGGCGATACATCCATCGGAAGAAAGTTGTATATGCTCATCGGCAACGATATTGCCTGCTACAGCGCCCACACCAACTTTGATTCCATGCCCGGAGGTATGGGCGAGCTGGCGGGCCAGCTGCTGCAGCTGGGCAGTGTTTCACCGCTGGAGGACATGAGCGGTCATCTGGAGGATCCCTGGGGCATCGGTGTGGTGGGCAATCTGGCCGCTCCCATAACTCTGGGAGAACTCTGTGACCAGGTGAAACAAGTATTCAGCCTGAAAAATATCAGTCTGTTTCAGGCAGCTCCCATGGAAAGACCGGTACAGCGCATTGCAGTCTGCCCCGGTTCGGGCCGTTCTATGCTGGATGCGGTCATCCGGTCCCGGGCGGAGGTTTTTCTGACCGGAGATATTGGTCACCATGAAGGAATCGACTGCATGGATATGGGGATTACGGTAATTGATGCGGGTCATTTCGGCCTGGAGAAGATATTCATACCGGTTATGGCGGAAAAATTAAGCCGGGAATTTCCGGAGCTGGAGATTTTCACAGCGAAGCCGGCAGCGCCTTTCCGGGTATACTAAAATGGTAAAGGGGTGTAAGTGAATGCTGAAACTGATAATTGACGGCACAGAAGAAAGATGCGTGGAGGGGACCACGTATCTGGAACTGGCAAAACGGTATCAGAAAAATTATAAACACGATATTCTTCTGGCAAAAAACGGAGGATATCTCAAGGAACTGAATAAAACCGTGGAAAGGGAGGGGGAAATCACCTTTCTGACGGCAGAAGATACGGCGGGGATCACCTCGTACAACCGAAGCGTGTTGTTTCTGTTCCTGAAAGCGCTTTATCAGGCGGCCGGACACGGCAATATCAACAATGTACGGGTGGATTTTTCTGTTCTGAAAGGCCTCCTGCTGGAAGTGGATGCCAAAATTCCCGTGGATCAGGATTTGCTGGACCGGGTGAAGATTCAGATGGAGGAAATCGTAGCCCAGAAGCTTCCTATTGTGAAACGGAATATGCCTACCCGGGAGGCTATTGATATTTTCGCCTCCCACGGTATGCATGACAAGGAGCGGCTGTTTGAATTCCGCTGTTCCTCCAGCGTCAATGTGTACCGTCTGGAGGATTTTGAAGATTATTTTTACGGATATATGGTACCGGATTCCGGTTATCTGAAATATTTTGATCTCTGCATGTATGAAAAATATGTGATTCTGCAGCTGCCCGATCAGAGTGCACCGGAGGAAATTACGCCGTTTATCCCCCAGCCGAAGATCTATTCCACGCTGCTTCGTTCCGTCAGCTGGCGGAAAATGCTGGGTGTCAATACGGTGGGTGATCTGAACCGGATTATTGCGCGGGGAGAGATTCTGGAGCTGATCCTGGTGCAGGAGGCACTTCAGGAAAAACGTCTTGCGGATATTGCACAGGAAATTGCGGGGAGACCGGAAGTAAAATTCATCATGATCGCAGGCCCTTCCTCCTCCGGGAAAACCACCACCAGCAGGAGGCTGGGAATTCAGCTGAAGGCCCATGGACTGCGGCCTCATCCCATATCCGTGGATAATTATTTTATAGAGCGGGAGAAATCCCCCAGAGATGCCAACGGGGATTATAATTTTGAATGTCTGGAGGCACTTGATCTGGAGCAGTTCAACCGTGATATGTGTGATCTTCTGGAAGGAAAGGAAGTGGAGCTTCCCCTCTATAATTTTGTAACCGGCAAGCGGGAATACAAGGGAGAAACGCTGAAAATGGGCCGGGAGGATATTCTTGTAATCGAAGGAATCCATGCGCTGAATGATGCCATGTCATCAGAACTTCCCAAAGAGAGCAAGTTCAAGATCTATCTCAGCGCGCTGACTCAGCTGAATATCGATGAGCACAACCGGATTCCCACCACCGACGGCCGCCTCATCCGCCGCATGGTGAGGGATGCCAGAACCCGGGGAACATCGGCACAGGAAACAATCCGGCGCTGGTCCTCGGTGCGGGCCGGGGAGGAAAGCAACATCTTCCCCTATCAGGAGGATGCCGATGTGGTATTCGATTCTTCCCTGATCTATGAACTGGCAGTACTGAAATCATATGCCGAGCCGCTTCTGTTCCAGATTCCCCCCGAAAGCCCGGAAGGAATCGAAGCCAGAAGACTGTTGAAATTCTTCGATTATTTCCTGAATGTAGGCAGTGAAAACATCCCCATCAATTCCATACTGCGGGAATTCGTGGGCGGAAGCTGCTTTGAGGTGTGAAATATCTATTTATTGTTATGAAAAAAACGATACACACTTTCTGCCGCTTTCCGGTTCATGCCCGGGATTTCGGCCAGCTGTTCTTCACTTGCTTCCCGGATTTCGTCCAGTGAGCGGAAGTTTTTCATGAGGGCTTTGCGGCGGGTGGGTCCGATGCCGGGGATTTCGTCCAGTACGGAGTGAACCTGGGATTTGCCCCGGAGGCTTCGGTGATACTCGATGGCGAAGCGGTGGGCCTCATCCTGAATACGGGTGATGAGCCGGAAGCCTTCGGAGTGGGTATCAATATCAATCTCAATATTGTTGTAGTACAGTCCCCGTGTGTTGTGGTGGTCATCCTTAACCATGCCGCATACGGGGATGTTCAGTTTCAGTTCCTGCAGAACGGAAAGGGCGATGTTGACCTGTCCCCGGCCGCCGTCCATCATGATCAGATCGGGAAAACGGCTGAAGCTGGTCAGTGCCGTGTCGTCGCCGGCATTCTGTTCTTCCAGACCGTGGAGGAAACGTCTGGTCAGCACCTCGCGCATGGAGGCATAGTCATCGGGGCCGGTGACGGAGCGGATCCGGAATTTGCGGTAATCGCTGCGTTTGGCTTTTCCGTCCTCGAAAACAACCATGGAACCCACTGATTCAAAACCGCTGATGTTGGAGATATCGAATGCTTCCATCCGGCGGATTTCAGGCAGAGAAAGCAGTGCGGCGATCTCTGCGCAGGCGCCCAGAGTCCGCTGCTCTTCACGCCTTGCTTTTTCCCGTCCCTGATCCAGAACCAGCTTTGCATTTTTGGCGGCAAGAGCCATAAGCCTTGCTTTTTCACCTTTTTGAGGAACCTGACAGACAACTTTGCTGCCGCGGCGTTCCGTCAGCCATTTTTCAATGAGCCGGCTGTCGGCGATGGGCTCCATGAGAAGAAGCTGACCGGGAATATAGGGAGTACCGGCGTAAAACTGCTTTACGAATTCGTTCAGTACCTGGGCGGTGGAATCCCCCTCTCCCACAGAAAGCCGGAAATGATCTCTTCCAATCATCTGCCCGTCCCGCACAAAGAAGACCTGCACCACGGCGTCACAGCCTTCGGCGGCAATGGCAATGATATCCCGGTCTTCATGCTGGTTGCTGGCAGTGATCTTCTGCTTTTCCCTGATCTTCTGCACACCAAACATCAGGTCACGTATCTGAGCGGCCTGTTCGAAATCCATATTTTCCGCAGCTTTCTGCATCCGTTCTGTCAGAATCTGCTCCACCTGTCTGTAATTGCGTCCCTCCAGAAAATCCAGCGCCTGATCGATCTGCTCCCGGTATTCTTCCCGGGAAAGAGTTCCCTGACAGGGGGCACTGCACTGTCCCAGATGGTAGTTCAGACAGGGGCGCTGTCCTGTGGCAGTTCCGTCCAGTGCCCTGTGGCAGGTACGGATTTTAAACAGCTTGTGCAGCAGGTCGATGGTATTTTTCACAGATTCGGAACTGGTATAGGGGCCGAAATACCGGGCATGATCCTTTTTCCGCTCTCTGGAAAACAGGATTCTGGGGTAGGGTTCGTGAATCGTTACTTTAATATAAGGATAAGTCTTGCCATCCTTCAGCATGGTATTGTAACGGGGCTGGTGCTCCTTGATCAGGTTGTTCTCCAGCACAAGCGCCTCCAGTTCGGAATCCGTCAGAATATATTCGAACCAGCGGATATTGGAAACCATCCGCAGGATTTTGGGCGATTTGTTCCGGCTGCTCTGAAAATACTGGCGCACCCGGTTTTTCAGGCTGATGGCCTTACCCACATAAATAATCTCATCCTGCTCGTTGTGCATCAGATACACACCGGGACTGTCAGGCAGTTTCTTCAGTTCCTCCTGAATATCAAAAAAATCCATATCATTTACACTCCAGAACAATTGTTTTGTTTGGAGAAAGTATAACACGAAAACCAGCGGCCTGCAATGTGCACGCCGTTCACAACTTGTTCAAAAATTATTTAAAAAACTTTTACAACGAAAACACAGTTCCATCATATCTGCGGTGTATGATAAGACCATAAAACGAAGGCGGAAACAGCCGGAGTTCAACTGAATATGTTTATAAGAAGGAATATTGGAAAGCAAGTTTTTTTTCATAATGGGCTGAAAAGCCCTCCTCCCTTTTTCATTGTTATAAAGGCGGCCTTTACGTAAGATCATCGAAACAGCGGTGGTTTTTCGTAAAGGCCGGTCTTTTTATTGTTCAGACTTCGCCTGAGTATTACGGACGGTTAGGCAGTTTGAATGTATTTTCTCAGCTCGTCTGAACAGTAAACATAGATGGTGGGGCTGAATGAAGTTATAAACTGCAGCCTTGCTTTTACACCCTGCAGATGATAGAATAGAGGGAGCAGATAAGTGCCGCATGGTCATTCTGCCGGGGTGGCGGGATGGTGTGGTGCGGGGTACAACCTGAGCCGGATGAGTCCGTTTTGCAGCGGCCCGGACGGCAAAGCGAGGAGGATATTATATGAGCGGTTTGAATGAAACACCCAGCGGCAGCCGGGTACATATCGGGATTTTCGGCAGGAGAAATGCGGGGAAATCAAGTATTATCAATGCGATTACGGGGCAGGATGTGGCAATTGTTTCCGATGTGAAAGGGACTACAACGGATCCGGTGGCGAAGGCCATGGAGCTTCTTCCTCTGGGACCGGTGAAGATTTTTGATACGCCCGGTCTGGATGATGAGGGTGAGCTGGGCCATGAACGTATGAGACGGTCTCTGCAGGTGCTGAACAAGTCGGATCTGGCCCTGCTGATCGTGGATGGTACGGAAGGTCTGGGCGAGCTGGAACTGGAACTGATCGAGAAGTTTAAGGAGAAAAATACACCATATCTGGTTGTTTACAATAAGATTGATCTGATGGATCCGAAGGTGCTGGAGGAGGTTCAGGCGGGCCCGAAGGTGCCTACTGATATTTACGTCAGCGCGGTGACAGGAGAACATATTCAGGAGCTGAAAGAGATGATTGCGAAGATGGCTCCGGCTGATGAGGCCAAATTTCAGCTGGTGGGCGATCTGCTGTCGCCTTCCGATCTGGTGGTTCTTGTGATTCCCATTGATAAGGCAGCTCCCAAGGGCAGACTGATTCTGCCTCAGCAGCAGACGATCCGTGATATTCTGGAAGCCGATGCCATGGCTGTGATGACCAAGGAATATGAGCTGAGAGAGACGCTGGCCAGCCTGAACAGAAAACCCAGACTGGTAATCACCGATTCTCAGGTATTTGCCAAGGTTTCCGCGGATACGCCGAGAGATGTGCAGCTGACTTCCTTTTCTATTTTATTTGCCCGCCACAAAGGCAATCTGGAGGAGCTGGTAAAAGGTGTTAAGGCGATGGAGCGCCTGAAAGACGGCGATACGGTTCTGATTTCCGAGGGCTGCACCCACCACAGACAGTGCGACGATATCGGAACGGTAAAAATTCCCAGATGGATCCGCCAGAATACCGGCAAGCAGCTGGAGTTTGAATTTACCAGCGGCGGTACATTTCCCGACGATCTGGAAAAATACAGCCTGATCGTGCACTGCGGCGGCTGTACTCTGAACGAAAAAGAGATGAAGCACCGTATCCGCATGGCATCCAGACAGAATATACCGATTACCAATTACGGTATTCTCATTGCCTGGATGCAGGGAATCCTGAGACGGAGCCTGGAGCCCTTCCCGGCCATTGCCATGTGTCTCGATGACGATGAATAAACAGGCAGGTGAATGGACTGATTCAATCCGGAGCACAGGACATGTCAGAAAGAAAGATAGGCCTGTGCTCCTGCACGATATATGAGCAGCAGGAAATCTGTGGGCAGCAGGAGGATAACAGGATGAACGAAACAGGAATTGATGCATGGCGCGTGGAGCGGGATAAGCTGGGTGCCATGTCCGTGCCGAAGAATGCACTTTACGGAATCAATACAGCCAGAGCGGCGGAGAATTTTGCCCTGGATGACAGGGGAGTCAATCCCGATCTGCTGACGGCGATCATACAGATAAAAAAAGCGGCGGCCATGACGCACCGGGATCTGAAGGTTATGGAACGGGAAAAGACGGATGCGATCATTGCGGCCTGCGACAGCCTGCTGGAAAGCAGGGATTATTCCCCATTTATTACAAATCACCTTCAGGGCGGTGCAGGAACATCCACTAATATGAATGCCAATGAGGTGATTGCCAATCTGGCGCTGGTACTTTCCGGCCATCAGCCGGGTGAATATGAGTATATCAGCCCGCTGGATGATGTGAACCGTTCCCAGTCCACCAATGACGTGTACCCGTCGGCTCTCCGCATTGCGGCCATCGGTCTGGTGCGTCAGCTGGCAGATGAGCTGTCGGCTCTTCAGGAGGAGCTGCAGCGCCGGGAGAATGAATACGATCATGTGCTGAAGCTGGGCAGAACGGAGCTGATGGATGCACTGCCCATTACGGTGGGGCAGGAGTTCGGCGCCTATGCCCAGGCCATTGCCCGGGACCGCTGGCGTATCTACAAGGTGGAGGAGCGTCTGCGCCAGCTGAATCTGGGGGGGACTGCAGTGGGAACCGGCAGCAATGCCCGGAAAAAGTACACATTCCGTGTGATGGAGCATTTGCGTGATATGACCGGTTTCGGACTGGCAATTGCCGAATATCCCATGGATCTGACGCAGAATAACGATGTATTTACGGAGGTTTCCGGCCTGCTGAAATCAGTAGCCGTCAATCTCATGAAGATTTCCAACGATCTTCGCCTCATGAACATGGGACCGGGAGGCGGGCTGGCGGAGATTACGCTGGCTCCCATGCAGCAGGGTTCCACCATCATGCCCGGCAAGATCAATCCGGTCATACCGGAGATGGCAACCCAGGTGGCAATACAGGTTATGGCCAATGACACAGCCATCACCTTCTGCGCAGCCAGCGGCCAGCTGGAACTGAATGCATTTATGCCGCTGATTGCGGACCGGCTGCTGGAATCTCTGCAGCTGCTCATCAACGGCGTGCGCATTTTCCGGGAAAAGGCTATCCGCACCCTGAAAGTGAACGAAGAAAACTGCAGGAGCCATCTGGAACATTCCCTTGTTCTCGTAACAGCACTGGCACCGGTGGTCGGATACGATCAGGCAGCCGCACTGGCAGAGGAAAGCCACGGAGATATGGAAAAACTGAAGGAAATCATTCTGGAACGGGGACTATTATCGAAGGAACGGCTGGAGGAGCTTCTGGATTACCGGAATCTGACCAGTTATATGAAATAAATTTAATACACAAGCAGACAGTTGCAATAGGGAGAGTTCTGGTTTTGCTGAATCAGAATTCTCCCTGTAAATTTACAGGGAAAAGATTTTCTGTACGTTGTGATATTCCTGTGAAAAAAATCTGAAAAAAATATAAACTGGTTGAGTCCGTGTAAAAAAGATTATAAAATAATGACAGATAGAAAGGGTAAGGAGCTGGCGGTATGTCGGGTTTTGTGGAATTAAAGAACGTAAGAAAGATTTATAAGATGGGTGAAGTGGAGATCAAAGCGGTGGACGGCATCAGTTTTTCCATAGAGAAAGGGGAATTTGTGATTATTGTGGGTCCCAGCGGGGCCGGCAAGACGACGGTTCTCAATATTCTGGGAGGGATGGATACGGCAACTTCCGGTAAGGTGATGGTGGACGGACAGGATGTGGCTCTCTACAACGGGCGCAATCTGACCCGTTACCGCCGGGATGATATCGGTTTTGTGTTCCAGTTCTACAACCTGGTTCAGAACCTGACTGCCAGAGAGAATGTGGAGCTGGCTGCACAGATCTGCCGGGATCCTCTTGATGCGGATAAG
>JALFLM010000065.1 GCA_022774705.1 Lachnospiraceae bacterium
ATCCACCACATAACAAGGCGTGGGTATATTTTTCCACATAGACAACCTCCGTAAAACATTGATTCCACACAGTTATTCCACAATCTGAGGATTTTCATCCACAACCCAGGGAAGTCCGTACTGATTCAGCATATCCATAAACGGATCCGGGTCAAATTCTTCCACATTAAATACGCCTTCTCTGTCCCATACCTTGTCAAGCACCAGTGCTGCACCGATCATGGCCGGTACGCCGGTTGTGTAGGAAATGGCCTGGGAACCCACTTCCTTATAGCACTCCTGATGATCACATACATTATAGATGTAGATGGTTTTCTCTTTTCCATCCTTTTTGCCGGTGAAAATGCATCCGATGTTGGTTTTGCCCACGGTTCTGGGGCCAAGGGAAGCCGGATCCGGCAGCAGCGCTTTCAGGAACTGAATCGGTACGATTTCCTTTCCTTCAAACAGAATGGGGGAAGTGGAAAGCATGCCCACATTTTCCAGACACTTCATATGTGTCAGATAACTCTGTCCGAAGGTCATGAAGAAGCGGATCCGTTTCACGCCGGGGATATTTTTAGCCAGAGATTCAATCTCCTCATGGTGCAGCAGGTACATATCTTTCTGGCCAACCCGGGGGAAATTGTACTCCCGCTTGATCTCCATGGGCTCTGTCTCTACCCAGTGACCATCCTCCCAGTAGGAACCGTTGGCTGAAACCTCACGCAGATTGATCTCCGGATTGAAATTAGTAGCGAAGGGATATCCGTGATCGCCGCCGTTGCAGTCCAGAATATCGATATATTCGATTTCATCAAAATAGTGTTTCAGGGCATAAGCGGAAAATACGCTGGTAACGCCGGGATCGAAGCCGCTTCCAAGCAGCGCCGTAAGCCCCGCCTCACGGAATTTATCCTGATAGGCCCACTGCCAGGAATAATCAAAATATGCGGTAAAACCTGCTTCTTTGCAGCGTTTTTCATAGATGGCCCGCCATTCGGGATCATCCGTATTCTCCGGTTCATAATTGGCCGTGTCGATGTAGTCCACCCTGCATGCCAGGCAGGCATCCATAATAGTCAGGTCCTGATAGGGCAGCGCCACATTCAGCACCGCATCCGGCTGATAAGATCTGATCAGCGCGATCAGTTCATCCACATTGTCCGCATCCACCTGCGCGGTGGTAATCACCGTGTCAGTCGTGCCCTGCAGCTTCTCCTTTAAGGCATCGCATTTGGACTTTGTCCGGCTGGCAATGCAGATCTCCGTAAATGTTCTGCTGTTCTGACAGCATTTGTGAATTGCAACTCCGGCAACACCGCCGCATCCGATAATTAATAATCTTCCCATATTGTCCTCACTTTCCTGAAAGGTAATTACTGTACTCTCTTCATTTTTATCCTGTATTTTATGTGTTTTTCGATCCTGTATTCCATCCGGTTTTCGATCCTGTATTCCATCCGGTTTTCAATCCTGTTTCTACCGCTTCCGTCCTTCCTCTTCCTCCAGCATATCCTCCACATACCTGGGCAGCATAAATGCACCCCGGTGCAGGTTGGTGGTGTAGTACCAGGTCCGGATGTTCCTGTCATTCCAGCGCTTCGCATCCAGATCCGTCAGCGGATGGTACTTTTTGGAGGCAAATCCGAACAGCCAGTAGCCGGAAGAACATGTGGGAATGTGTGCCTGATAAACCCGGCTGATGGGAAAGCTGTGACTGGCTTTCCGGTGCATCACCCGGCAGGACTCCTCATCTTCATCGTAAAAGGGACTTCCGTGCTGGTAGACCATGATGCCGTCCTCCCCGAGAGCCCGGTAGCAGTTGCCGTAAAATTCCTTGGTAAACAGCCCCGCCGTATGTCCCAGGGGATCGATGGCATCGTTGATGATCAGATCATATTCCCCGTGTCTGGAACGCAGGAAACGAAGCCCGTCCTCATAATAGATATTGACCCGGGGATCATCCAGACCGCAGGCGTTGTCAGGGAAAAACTGACGGCACGCCTCCACAAAAACCCGGTCCGGCTCCACCACATCGATCCGTTCGATTTCATCATACCAGGCCAGTTCCCTTGCCACCCCGCCGTCACCGCCGCCGATGACCAGCACATTTTTCACATGGGGATGAACCGCCATGGGTACATGAACGATCATTTCATCATATACAAACTCATCCTTTTCCGAAAAAACAATGCTTCCGTCTGAACTGAGGAACCGACCGAATTCCGTCGAATCAAACACATCGATTCGCTGGAAATCAGTTGTCTCCCCGAAAAGCTGTTTTTCCACTTTCACTGATACTTTTACTTTATCTGTATGGTAATCTGAAAACCAAAGCTCCATGTTTTTACTCATCCTTTCCCGGTTTTATTTCCACACCTGACGCTCATCGGAAAGAACATTCAGGTATTCCACCTCCGGATCCTCCGTTCCCTGCATGGAACAGCCCTTTTCCTTTGCATAGATGATGTATTCGATGATCTGCTCCGTAATCATCTCGCCCGGCGCCAGAATCGGAATCCCCGGGGGATAGCACATAACAAATTCGCTGCAGATCTTCCCCGCCGACTCCCGGATCGGCACACACTTTTTCTCTGCGTAGAACGCTGCCTGGGGCGATACCAGAACCGTGGGATTGATGTATTCCGTATTGAGCATCTGTGTGGGATCCTGAGAATAAAGCCGCTTTATATCGGCAAGAGCTCCCACCAGCCGCTCGATATCCTGAATCCGGTCACCGATGGAGATGTAGGCCAGTATATTGGCTATATCCCCCAGTTCAATCTGAATATCATACTCATCCCTCAGCAGGTCGTAAACCTCAATCCCCGCCAGACCGATGTCACGGGTATAGACGGAAAGCTTGGTCACATCGAAATCATAGATGCTGCCGCCGTTGATCAGATCCTTCCCGTAAGCATAGTATCCGCCGATCTGATTGATCTCCTCTCTGGCATATTCTGCCATACGGCCTACCTTTGCAAATGACTCTTTTCCCCGGAGAGCCAGATTTCTCCTTGAAATATCCAGACTGGAAATCAGCAGGTAGGAGGCACTGGTGGTCTGGGTCAGATTGATGATCTGACTCACATATTCCCAGTTGACCCGTTTCCCGGTCAGCAGCAGAGAGCTCTGGGTCAGGCTGCCGCCTGATTTGTGCATGGAAACAGACGCCATATCCGCCCCCGCATCCATGGCGCAGACCGGCAGATTCTCCCCGAAATACAGATGGGTTCCGTGAGCCTCATCCACCAGCACCAGCATGTTGTGCTCGTGAGCCAGCTTGACGATAGAGCGCAGGTCGGAACAGATGCCGTAATAGGTGGGATTGTTGACCAGCACTGCCACCGCTCCCGGATTGTCAAGGATAGCCCGTTCCACCTCGGAAACCTTCATCCCAAGGGAAATACCCAGCTTTTTATCCACCTCCGGATTGACATAGACCGGCACAGCACCGCACAGAACCAGCGCATTGATCACGCTTTTATGCACATTTCTCGGCAAAATGATCCTGTCCCCGGCCCGGCAGACAGACAGAACCATACTCTGAACGGAGGATGTAGTTCCTCCCACCATAAAAAATGCATGCTCTGCCCGGAAAGCCTCCGCCGCCAGTTCCTCCGCTTCCCTGATGACGGAAACGGGATGACACAGATTATCCAGGGGCTTCATGGAATTCACATCGAGACTGACGCACTTTTCCCCCAGAAGCTCCACCAGCTCCGGATTGCCCCGTCCCCGTTTATGTCCGGGAACATCAAAGGGAACCACCCGCCTTTTTTTCAGTTTTTCCAGTGCCTCATACACTGGCGCCCGCATCTGCGGATTCTGCGGTTGTCTTCGTCTGTCCATGTTTTCCATTCCTCACATTCCTCTGTATTCTACTTAAAAAGGACAGGTGTCAATCACCTGTCCTCATACTGCAGTCATATAATGATATAATAGTTCTATTGTCTACGGTTCATCGCTGCCATTATCATTCTCCGGGATTCTTCAGGTTTCTGCCTGATCATCCGCACAGGGCATACCAGTTCTGGTGTGGGCACATCCGCCAGCAAATATCTGCTATTACTACTCTTTATTGACCTTTCACAAGTGATTATATAAATCAATAACGCGGCAATCACCGCAATCGGCAGCTGCCCCGCCTGTCCGTATGGGCTTAACCAATCTCTTGGTGGGCAAATATTTGCGTCAGCTTTCTCTGACACCTCAGAAACCGTAAACGACAGCTTCTATATTGTGATAAAAATGATAGATTCTCTTCATTCACAGGAAGTATAGCATATGGATTAAGGAAATGCAAGCGGATGTGACAACATCCGGCAAATAAATGTCAACCTGTATTTTATTACAGGTTGACATTTATTCTCTGCATCGTTATACTAATGTCAGCTTTTATTGAAAAGAAAGTTTACAAAATAAGAAAGTTTACAATTGACCAGAACATAAAATTGAATTGATTGCAGCCTTTTTACTGCATTGATTGTACAAGAGGTAGAAACATGAATGCATTGGATTTAGCACAGGAAATTATTGATGGAAGAAGAATTACACGGCAGGATGATTTGTCGTTCTTTCTGAATTGTGATCTGAAAGAACTCTGCGAAGGCGCCGACCGTCTCCGTGCGCATTTTATCGGAGATAAAGTAGATCTTTGCTCTATTATCAACGGGCGCAGCGGACGCTGTCCCGAGGATTGCAAATATTGCGCTCAGTCCGCTCACAATCACACAAACTGTGAGATTTATGACTTCCTTCCGGAAGAAGAAATATTGGATGCCTGTAAATTGAATGAAAGTGAAGGTGTGGATCGTTTTTCAATCGTAACAGCCGGCAGAGCCTTAAACGGTAAGGAGTTTGAAAAAGCCGTTCACGCTTTTGAGACCATGCACCGGGAATGCAAAATAGACCTGTGTGCTTCGATGGGATTTTTAGACGAAGAACAGCTCCATCGCCTTCATGAAGCCGGTGTAACCAGTTACCATCACAACATAGAAACCTCCAGAAGGAATTTTCCAAATATCTGTACTACCCATACATATGAGCAGAAGATTGAAACACTGAAAAAAGTGAAAGCTGAGGGCATGTGCGCCTGTTCCGGCGGGATTATCGGCATGGGCGAAAGCTGGGAGGATCGTCTGGACATGGCAGTCAGTCTGGCTGAGCTTGAAATTGACTCGATTCCCATCAATGCGCTGATGCCCATCAAAGGAACGCCTTTAGAACATTTGCCTCAGCTGAAAGAAGATGAAATCCTGAGGACCATTGCTTTTTTCCGCTATATAAATCCTGAGGCAAATATTCGTCTGGCAGCGGGAAGGGCACTTCTGACAAATGACGGCGAAATTGCATTTCAATCAGGTGCTTCTGCCTCCATTACAGGAAATATGCTGACAACTGCTGCATGTGCCACCATTCGCAGCGACCGGCAGATGCTGAAAAATCTGAATCGGGATGTAACCCCGGAATACTGGAAGAAATAACTGAGCAAAGCATTATTACAGGAACAGATACCGGATATTGAAAACCAGTCCGGCTCTATCCCTGCCGCCTTCCCAGCAGTTCTCCCACTCCTGCAATTCCCACCAGCCGGATTCCTTCCGGCTTTTTCAGCCTTGCCAGATTGACTCTGGGCAGAATACAGGTGGTAAATCCCAGCTTGACTGCTTCATCCACCCGCTGCTGTACCATGCTGACCGCCCGGACTTCTCCGGCCAGTCCCACTTCTCCGAAAACCATGGTATGCGGATCAATGATCTTATCCTGATAGCTGGACAGAATCGCCATGACGATGGCCAGGTCAATGGAGGGCTCCGAGATCCGCACACCGCCTGCGATGTTGATATAGGCATCGCACTGCCCCAGCGCCAGTCCCAGCCGTTTTTCAAGCACAGCCATCAGCAGGTTGACCCGGTTGAAATCGGTCCCTGCTGCGGTCCGTCTGGGCATGCCGAAATTCGTACGGCAGACCAGTGCCTGAACCTCCGACAGAATGGGACGGGTCCCTTCCATGGTACAGGTCACCACGGAACCGCTGGCCCCCTCCGGCCGTCCGTTGAGCATGTATTCGGAGGGATTGGGAACCTCCATCAGCCCCTTTTCGCCCATCTCAAATACGCCGATTTCATTGGTGGAGCCGAACCTGTTTTTCACCGCCCGCAGGATACGGTAAACCGCCATGCGGTCACCTTCAAAGTAAAGCACCGTATCCACCAT
>JALFLM010000101.1 GCA_022774705.1 Lachnospiraceae bacterium
CAACTTTATTGTATAACGGAAGGTGACTTTTTTGTATAACAATTTATGCACACCCGCATAGCGGGTGGTTGTCTGTTTCAGGCATCTCCATTTTTCGGAACACGAAAAACTCCGATGCCTTCAACTGGCTAAAGCCATTAATTTAAAACCATCTTTGATGCAGCCGTAACGGACCGCGTCAAAGATGGCTGAATAATAAACAATCCCACGAACCGGTCGTCTGATTGAGGAATAAATGTCTCCCGGCGCATAAAAAACTTCCATACCAGCATTTCTGCCAACACGGAAGTCTTCTTTTGCAAGAGTAATTATGAAGGTTAAGCATCCGCTTCAGCCAGCGCCCGTTCAATCTGATCCAGCTTTCTGAAATCGACAAAATCCACCTGTTTTCCGTATGTATCGATCATGGCCCGGACTTCTGCTGTTTTTTTATCTTCCGGCAGATTTCTGGCCTTTGTGTAGAGCAGCTTCATCATGGTTTTATGAGGAAAATTCAGTTTCTGATAATCAATCCCGCCTCTGACGTGATAGATCTCTGCTTTTTCATAAATTTCAGAAGGCAGCTGTTTTTGCAGGGATCTGCGGATATTGCTGATATTCTCAGCATCCTCCACGTCTGCGAGGCCTACTGTAACAATCAGGAACCGTTTCCAGTCTGTCTTACGAATTGCAGGAAGTGTTTCTTTTAATCCCTTTACCCCTCCTGCATACAACCCTCCGAAATAAATGATGATCTCACATTCTTCCGGGATAACGGCTTTTTCAAAAGAAACTGCCTGAATACCGGTTCTTTTCGCCAGTTCCTCTGCATACCTTGCGGCAGTTCCATAATTGGTCCCATAAATAATCAGTGATTTTACCATTTCATCATTCCTTATATACTATGTATTCTATACTGATCCTGTTATTATGTTCCCGCAACAACGCCGCAGATAATCGCCGCGCCGATCGCTACACTCAGTGCCAGACTCATCTTCCACTCCCTCCTGTTGAAACCCGAATCATCACTTTTTTCTGTATCTTTTCCCATTCCCGGTTTTCACACCAGTAAACCGTGTTTTCTCCCACGTCAAATACCATGGATACCACCGTGGGGCAGACTGTCTGTGAAGTCTGTTTCAGGATTTCAAAACAGTCTTCCACATCAAAGGTATCCTCTGCTGCTTCCAGCATTGCTGTGGCTTTTTCATAGCGGTCAAGTCCCATCCAGGGATGTTTCTCGCTGTCACCTTTGAAAGGTGAGAAATTTGTAAGCACTGAATAAAGGGGCTTTTCTTTATAGCGATACCCCTGCCCCGGAATGATCTGCAGCACATTTCCCTCTCTATCGGAAAGCTGTGCCTGAAATGTTACGCCGGGAACACTGCTGATATCCTGATGCTCTGCAATTTTTTTCAGTTCATCCAGCGTTTTCCTGCCTAATAACAGGTCGATGTCCAGCATGATAATATTCTGACTGTCTGTACTTTTCGGGTTGCTCCTGTCATCAAAGGGCCAGCATGTGGGCATCGCCACAAAATCTCCCCTGGCACCGGCACCGAACAGGGGCAGCCATCCTTCCTTCTCATCATAAACTGCAATATATACTTTATCGTCCTCTGCAATCACCTGATATTCCATATCCAGAATATCCAGATTCCAGCCGACGATTGTCTTTTTCCTGTTTGAAATAATACTGGTACACATGATCTGTTCCCCTTTATCAATATGTCTGAGCAACCTCAAACACTCTGAGATCTCTCGCGTTAATCAATCTCTCCTGTCTGCATTTGGGACAGAACAACGGAAAATGCTTCAGCACCGTGTCCGGTCTCAGTTTGATCCTTGTCTTTTGCCCGCATACCGGACAGAATACCCATTCTGTTTTCTCCATATACAATCCCTCCCAAAATACCCTTCTGAAATAATCTTTTCTGATATGTTTGCCGGAATCATAATGAAACTTCCGGCTGTATTTTTCACATCTTTAACAGTATTTTACGATAGAATGTGCTTAATTAACAGGCATTTTTTGAAGAAAAATGTGTCAGTTTTCGAGGTTGGCTCTGAACAGTAAGCACGTAAAATGGCCGGCCGCTCTGTTAAAAGCAGCCGGCCACGACTCCGACTTTTCCGAATGGCAGATCGTAAACCCGGAATCCATCCTCTGCCGGAGTATAATAGTCTTTTTCATAAAATCGTTCCGCCTGACAGATATGTACCATTTTTGATTTTGTTAATCGGGTTAATATACTTTTGACTATAGAAATTTTAAAGCACCGGCTGTATGAAAATTATATAAGCAGTTCTCAGAGCTTCCCTGTTTTCTGCAAGATAACAATGGATTCTTTTCCCGGTGTATATTATAATCAATATGCCGCTTATCCCGGCTGCCCGCCGGGTGCGGAATCAATCTGAAAAATCATGTTACCAGAGAGGAATTGATTATGGCAATTGAAAAAGTAAAGGAATATTTTAAAAAATACGATATGGAAGACCGGATACAGGAATTTGACGTTTCCAGTGCAACGGTAGAACTGGCGGCAGAAGCATTGCACTGCGAGCCCTGCCGGATTGCAAAAACGCTTTCTTTTATGGCAAAGGAGCAGCCTGTTCTGATCGTAACGGCCGGAGATGCAAAAATCGACAATCCGAAATACAAAGCGCAGTTTGGAACAAAAGCAAAAATGCTTACGTATGAAGAAGTGGAATCCCTGACCGGACATGCTGTGGGCGGAGTCTGTCCTTTTGCGGTAAACGATGGCTTAACGATCTATCTGGATGAAAGTCTGAAGCGGTTTCAGACGGTATTCCCGGCCTGCGGAAGCAGCAACAGTGCCATTGAACTGACCATCGAAGAACTGGAAAAATATTCCGGTTATACCGCGTGGATCGATGTATGCAAAGGGTGGCAGTAAAAACATTGATAAATAATCAGGAACAGATCAGCTTCCAGAATGCCCTGACGGTCGGCTCCAGCAGATTATCCGGATATTCATAGGATTCTGTATGAAGGGGAGCATGGTCTGTTCCGGAACCGATCCCGAAGAATGCGCCCGGCACCCGTTTCAGGTAGTGACCGAAATCCTCACTCCAGCGCATGGGAGTTTCCAGAAGGGTTCCGCCACAGACCTTCAGAACCTTTTCGGCGCATGCTTCATCATTTTCCGTGGAAGGAAATGCATCCTGTAATGCATGCGTAAATTCCAGTCTGTACGCCCGGGCCAGCTCTCCGGTCCGTCTGATCACATTTCGATACAGCTTTTCCAGATCCGCATCATGCTCTCCCCGCAGTGTCAGCCAGACCTGTGCATCCGCTGCCGCTGCACCGAACGCTTTTTCTCCCATCTGCACACCGATGACCGTACAGAGAGTCATCCCGCTGTAATTCTGCGGTGCGGCAATAACCGGCAGTTCGCAGAGAAGATGCCCCACAGCTTCCGCCGGCGAAATCCCGTTTTCCGGGCAGGCGGCATGAGTTGCTTTTCCTCTCAGAATAAGCGTTACACCTCTGGACGCGCAGGCAAAAGTACCGGGGCGTGTGGTGACCTGTCCAAAAGGCACTCCCGGAAGATTATGAGCTCCGTAAATCTCCCCCACGGCTTCTTTTGTGAAAATTTCCGTACAGCCTGCAGCTCCGGCTCCGGTTTCTTCCGCAGGCTGAAACAGCAGAAAGATATCCCGCCCTGTCTGCTTCCCTTCCAGAAGAAGAGCCAGACCGCATAAAGCTGCACTGTGTCCGTCATGGCCGCAGAGATGGGCGGCACCACCCTCTGGAAGAGCCAGTGCATCATAATCGGCACGAAGAACCACTGAAGGCTTTTTACACTCCCTTTCCCTATGAGCAGCATAAAAGCCATCTCCGCAGGACTGCAGCTCAAGCTCCGTATTATCTGCCAGAAAATTCATCAGAATTCTCTTTGTCCGGTACTCCTCACCTGAAATCTCCGGACAGGCATGAAGCAGTTTCCGCAGCTGTTTCATCTCGTCCACAATATATTGATTCTCCGTAATGTATCGATCCATTGTTCTTCCTCTTTCCGATGAAAGGCAGAAAGCCGGTCACTGTCCAGAATCCGATGACCGGCTTTCTCCGTTTACTTCTTTACTTTTTTCGCTTTGTGATCTCATTCCGGATCCTGCTGTCCAGTTCTTCAGGTATCTTTATTCCATCATATATTTTCTTTGCTTCCTTCCAATCCGGCAAAGTGTCATCCAAATCTTCACGCCGTCCCCTTTTTCTGTTCAGTTGACCGGAGCGGGCGCAAATATCCTTTTTACGATCACTCAACCTAAATCCTCCTTCTGAATATCTACAGAATCTGCGGCAATTCCAATAAACATAAATCTGCCTCACGCGGTTCCAT
Source organism: Lachnospiraceae bacterium (assembly GCA_022774705.1). Classification (GTDB taxonomy): domain Bacteria; phylum Bacillota; class Clostridia; order Lachnospirales; family Lachnospiraceae; genus TWA4. The sequence continues at coordinate 4,347 of JALFLM010000101.1, forward strand.
CCGCATGATCTGTGCGATTTCTTCCAGCGCAAAATCCTCAAAATAACAGAGAATGAATATGGTACGATGTTCAAAATCCAGGGCTCTGATCCGCTGCAGTATATTGTCTTCTGATTTTTTTGTGTCATCCTCTGCTCTGTCGATATCCGTGATTATTTTTGTATTACACTCCATCTTCCGGCACTCATCCACCAAAATCCGGTAAAACCATGCATCTACTGCCATATCATCATGCAGCGTAATACATCTGTCCAGGGCATGGCCTGCGGACTTCCCAACCACATCCAGAGCCAGTTCCCGGTTATCTATATTTAAATATGCCAGACGGTAGAATTTATCTTTATTCTCCAGGATAAAAGCTACAATCCGATCATAAGATTTTTCTGTCAATTTACTACTCCTAACCTAATAATAATCCTTTTATATTTCTGAATAAATCTGTTCTCTGCATCATCCGAAATTCTAACTGTTGCTGTGAGGAAAACATTTCTTGCATGTTCATCTTTTATACAAACCATAAACCAATATTCCAACTGTTCTTATCCATTCCTCTTATGCTTCCGGATATTCGGAAGCGATCATGCAGTCATATCTATTATACGTTCGACACTATTTTTTGGCAATAGAAAAAACTGCTGAAATACATCATAATATTTTGGAACACAACGGTTGGGATTCTCCATAAGAAATTTCATAATCTGAAACGCTTTATTAGTCAGACGAAAACCATTTGACTGAGAGGAAAG
>JALFLM010000115.1 GCA_022774705.1 Lachnospiraceae bacterium
AATATTTTTTACTACTTAAATTTCCCTCCTTATTTTCCTGTTGATTTCCTTCCGGAATCTGTTGATTGTCTGTTTTCATCTCCGGAAGCTGCTCCAGAGAATCCATGCCGAACCGGCGCAGAAATTCCTTTGTTGTAACAAACAGCATGGGACGTCCCGGCGCATTCAGTCTTCCTGCTTCCCGGATCAGACCGTATTCCACCAGACGGCTTACGGCATGGTCGGAAGAAACGCCGCGGATCCTGCTGATTTCCGCCTTGGTCACAGGCTGCCGGTAGGCAACGATGGACAGCGTTTCCAGTATGGTATCGGTCAGAACCGGTTTTTCCGGCATGGCCGCCACTGTTATAAGATTTTCATAAAACTCCGGTTTCGTACAGAGCTGATAGCTTCCCTCCAGCTCGATCAGATGAATTCCGCGCGCCTGTGTTTCATAGGAATCACGCAGATATCCGATCACCCCGCGGGCTTCGGACACATCCGTCTTCAGAGCGCTGGCCAGCACCTGAAGACTAACCGGCTCTCCCATGGCAAACAGCACGGCTTCCGCCGCCGCTGCCAGTTCTTCTTCTCTGCTCAAATCCATCCCTCCAAAAAATATCATCATTAATATTCGGTAATCTCCGCCAGTGCCTCATCTGAAAGCTCCTGCATGCCGTCCGCCGCTTCCAGAAAAATATCGCCGAACCGTTCCTCCTGGGTAATCATAACCTGTCCCGCTTTCATCAGCTCCAGCATGGCAAGAAAGGTGACCACCACTTCAAAACGACTTCCTTCTTCCAGCACTTCACTGAACCAGAAATGATGCTGTTCCTTCAGCCGCCTGGTCAGACCGGCAATACGGTCTCCCACCTTCAGCGGTTCTCTGCGGATCTTCCCGAAATTGCTGCGGACAGGATCACGCATCTCCTCCTGCCTGCGCATCAGCATCTGAAATACTCTGTGCAGACGTTTCATATCCACGCCCTCCAGCAGTTCATCCAGATTCACCGGTTCTTTATAGGCACGCACTTCTTCCGGCAGCTGCTCCTTCCGGTACGCACTGTCGCCGTTTTGCTCTTCCTGTTCTTCCAGAACCTGTGATATTTCCTGGAACATCTTATACTCCAGAAGGCGCCGTACCAGTTCTTCTCTGGGATCCTCAGCGTCCTCCTCGCCCTCTTCGTCACCGGGCAGCAGGGAACGTGCCTTCAGATACAGCAGCGTAGATGCCATGACCAGAAACTCACTGTTGGAGTCCAGATCCTGCTCCATATTCTCCAGACAGGCCATATACTGATCTGTCAGCAGCCCGATGGGGATATCATATATATCTATCCTGTTTTTTTCTATGAGATGCATCAACAGGTCGAGAGGACCTCTGAATACATTCAGATCAAATTCCAGCTGCAAATTTTCACCACCTGTAGCACTATTATGGATCAGATTGCCTGATCCGACTGCTATATAGTATCACACAATCTGTTGAAAAGTCTACCGGTTTTCCGAATCCGGACCTGTCCGGACAAAAAGGTGACTGTTCAGGTTTCTGCCTCAAATCACATTTCCCCGGCAGAAGTCCGAACAGTTACACAAAAAGAAAAAGGTTAAGACCTCCTCAGGGATTCTTAACCTTTTTCATATTGGAATATCAAAGCTTTTGTTTTAAAGCCCACGGCTTTCATCATCCTCTTTCAGTGATTTCATAAATTCAGTAAAATACCTGCGCTGACTGGCATTCATGCACTGGTATAGTTCCAGAAATTCCAGCTCATCCCGGGACAGAGATACCAGATTACCATCCTCCGCCACCAGCTGAGACAGAGTCAGGCCAAAGGCCTGACAGATCCGCTCCAGGGTCACCAGGTTGGGAAGCTGGTTCCGTTTATACCAGGTAGTGATCGTACTCTGAGAAATATCCGCCCGCTTTCCCAGTTCATATTCCGTCCAGTGCCGTTTGCGCCTCATCTCCAGAATCCGACCCAAAATATCAACCATATATATCACCCATTTTCATAATGGATTCATGATAATCAATCGCAAAATCCAATGAAATACTTAAATTCGTTCATATTTTACGAAAGAGAGAATCATCAGATGTAAGCTGTAGCCCTGATTTCTGTAATTCCATATGGCTGTGTTTTCGCTATTTCAGGTAGTTTCTCATAACTTTCAATGCATTTTTCTCCAGACGTGATACCTGCGCCTGGGAAATATGAATTTCATCTGCTACTTCCATCTGCGTCTTCCCCTCGAAAAAACGCAGATTTATGATATGACGCTCCCGCTCGGGAAGACGTTTCATTGCTTCATTCAGAGAAATTTCATCAACCCAGCGCTCTTCCCTGTTTTTCTTATCACCGATCTGATCCATCACGTACAGGGTATCTCCTCCGTCCGAATAGACCGGTTCATGAAGACTGACCGGGCTCTGCAGCGCATCCAGAGCAAAAACAATGTCCGATGCTTCCAGCCCTGCTTCTTTGGCAATCTCCTCTATGGAAGGCTCCTTTGAATTCCTTTTTATGAGAGTTTCCTTGGCGTACATGGCTTTGTAGGCCATATCCCGCAGTGAGCGGGATACCCGGATGCTGTTGTTGTCCCGCAGGTAACGCCTGACTTCTCCAATAATCATAGGTACTGCATATGTTGAAAATTTTACGTTCTGTGTAATATCAAAATTATCGATTGCCTTGATCAGACCGATGCATCCGATCTGAAACAGATCATCCACATTTTCACCTGAAGAGGAAAAACGCTGAATCACACTCAGCACCAGCCGCAGATTTCCTTTTATATACTCTTCTCTGGCCTGCCGGTCGCCTGCCAGAATCTTTTCAAATAGCGCTTCTTTTTCCTTTTCCTTCAGGACCGGAAGCTTTGCCGTATTTACTCCACAGATTTCTACTTTGTACAGTGCCATCTTTTACCTCCGCATGATTGCCTGTTTTCAGGCTGTGAACTTGTAAAGCAGAGATACCGGCAGCTTCTGCCCGGCTTTTCAGCCGGGCGGATACTGTTCTGTCCGGTATTCTGCATCAACCCTGAGACGGAACAGAATCCGTTTCAGCGGTTATGTACATCATGTGCGGTTATGGCATCTGTTATGCCGGTTTCATGCAGTCAGTATCTGGAAATCGGGAAACCCAGAAGTCAGCAAGACCGGGAATCAGAAAAAACCATCATCAGGAAAACCGGATCATCTCCTTTTTCAGGCGCCCGATGATCTTTTTTTCCAGCCGGGAGATATAGGACTGGGAAATACCCATCCTGTCTGCCACTTCTTTCTGGGTCATTTCACGGTTTTCCTGCTGGTCCAGTCCGTATCTGAGCTGAACGATTTTTTTCTCTCTGGGCGTCAGCGCTTCAATGGCATGGTTCAGAAGCCTCCTTTCCACTTCATCCTCAACGCCCCTGCTCACTTCGTCGTCATCGGTTCCCAAGATATCTCCAAGGAGCAGTTCATTACCGTCCCAGTCTATATTCAGCGGTTCATCAATAGATACTTCATAACGAAGACGGCTGTTTTTGCGCAGGTACATAAGAATCTCATTTTCAATGCACCGGGAAGCGTAGGTTGCCAGTTTGTTCTTTTTCCCGCTGTCAAATGTATTGATTGCCTTGATCAGTCCGATTGTTCCTATGGAAATCAGATCTTCCACTCCTACTCCCGTATTGTCAAATTTTCTGGCAATATATACAACCAGCCGCAGGTTATGTTCAATAAGCTTGCTGCGGGCTTCCATGCTGCTGCCGCTTTCCAGCTGCCTGATATATTCCGCTTCCTCCTCCGGCGAAAAAGGCGCCGGAAGAATATCGCTTCCCCCGATATAATGGACATCTCCGCCCTGATGCATGCAGAAATTGCGGATTGCGGGGATAATCTTCAGCTGCATTTGTCCCGGTAAACCAAATTTGATAATCATATACATCCTCCCTTTCGATGAATGCAGGCCTCCAGATCGGGATGAAGCAGCATCTGCCACCGGCCGCTTCGATCCAGCTTCTGGTCTGTCAGTCCGATCTTCTGATCTCTTAATTCCACCTTTTTTCCGTTGTCAAGAATCAGCAGCTGTTCCACCTGTACAACCATGAGCAGTCCGTGAGGATTACCCAGGGATGAATACGGTACAAAAGTGATTCTCTCCGGATCTTTTTCAAAAAGCTGTTCTTTTTGTTTTTCCTTCAGTATACATTTCTGCTCCACAATATGAACGGGCAGTCCGCTCAGCCGGTCATAAAGGTTGTTCCCGGTATCTGTAATGGCTGTTACAGTATATGTCTCTCTGCCGATCGTTATCCATACGGTTTTCAGGCTTTCTTCCTGAATCCCCCGCTGTCTCCAGTGAACAACGGAAATTCCGGCTGTAAGAACCATGACACAGATCAGTGCCTTCCCGAGAAGCATTCCCGTTCGGGACGGGATTCCGGACAGAAGGACAGCACCCGCAAGCAGTGCCGCAGAAAGCATCATTGCAGGTATTTCCAAAACATACTGCCGCAGTTTTCTGCCTCTCCCCTGAAGAATCAGCAGTTCCAGAGAAACAGCCCCCAGAGCGAGTGCCAGCGAACAGATGGGATTCCACCGGTTCCATCGGAAGGAAACTGCAATCCCCCAGACACTGAATACCGTGGAAACCAGTACAGCCGCTATCCGGCGGAATTTTCCGTACTTTTTCCGGCTGATTCTGCAGTAAACCGCAAGAACCATATAATTCATCACCAGTTCCGTGGCAAAAATCACATCCAGATAGACTACACAGTCATATTCCATCCCTTCCTTCTGTCTATAAAACGTGTTTTCACACATTTTATCTCAGCCCAAACACCTTTTTTTGTAAAAAAATAAGAGCATTTCTGCTCTTTTCATCGACAAAAAATGCCGCCAGCTGTGCTGACGGCATATAATGCGGCTTATACTAGTACAGCATTGCAATAATAATTAAGTAATATTAAGCTGTCAAAGGCACGCCTTTATAAGTCCACTTAAAGGGATTT
>JALFLM010000119.1 GCA_022774705.1 Lachnospiraceae bacterium
CCGCCCGAAACTTCCGAAGTATGCAAGAAACAAAAATGTGATCGTCATCGGTGGATCCGGATCCGGTAAAACACGATTCTATGTGAAGCCCAACCTCATGCAGATGCCGGATAACGTATCGTATGTGGTCACAGATCCGAAGGGTTTAATATGTAAAGTACAGAGAAATAAACGTTTCTTCATAACGAAAAAACGCTTATTTGCCTGTATTTTCAAGGGTTTCGGGGAAAGGAGGTGAAAAAATGAGCCGGCAGAAAAACAAACTAACAGCCCTCTATGAACGTCTATCTAAGGATGATGAACTGCAGGGGGAATCCAATAGTATTACGAACCAGAAGCAGTATCTGGAAGAATATGCAGAAGCAAAAGGTCTGAAAAATATCCGGCATTATACGGATGATGGCTATAGTGGTGTCACTTTTAACCGTCCGGGTTTCCAGAAAATGATTGCAGATGTGGAAGCAGGACTGATTGATACCATTTGTGTAAAGGATATGAGCCGACTGGGTAGAAATTATTTGAAAGTTGGTTACTATACGGAAATCCTGTTTCCAGAAAAGGGAATCCGGTTTATCGCCATCAACAACGGCATTGACAGTGATGTGCCTACAGATAATGACTTTACTCCATTTCTGAATATCATGAATGAATGGTATGCCAAGGATACCAGCAAAAAGATCAAGGCGATCTTCCAGTCAAGGATGAAGTCCGGGAAGCGGTGCAGTGGTGCAATTCCCTACGGATACAAACATGATCCGGAGGATAAAAACCATCTGATTATAGACGAGGAGGCTGCCAGAAATGTCCGCAGGATTTACCAGCTTGCAATCGAAGGAAACGGACCGGCACAGATCGCAGATGTTATGACACAGGAGCATATTCTAATACCGTCTGCATATCTGGAACGGGCAGAGGATGGCGAAGTCAGCAGGAACCACAGCTACCATGACCCTTATGTATGGAATGCTACTGCTGTCAGCGGTATTCTGGACAAACAGGAATATATGGGGCATACGGTTCTTGGGAAAACAATCTGTGACAATTTCAAAACAAAAAAAAGAAGAAAAGCCAGACCGGAAGAACTCATTGTTTTTGAAAATACCCATGATGCGATTATTGATGAAGAAACATGGAATCAGGCACAGAAGCTGAGAAAGAGGGTGATCAAACGTGTTGCCAACGGAACGTATAAGCATCGGCTTTCCGGACTTGTATATTGTGCTGACTGTGGCAGCAGGATGAGTTACCGAAGTCCCGAGGCACAGCACAGAAAGAGTGGGAAAGTCTATGATTCCGACAGTAATTTTGCCTGTTCCGCTTATGGAAACAAATACAAAGAGTGTACCTTCCATTTCATCAAAGCATCTTCACTGGATCAGCTGGTGGATGATGCCATCCGGAGGGTTGCTAAATATGTCCTGACGAATCAGAAAGAATTTATGGAGCAGATCGGGCAGCTTAGTGATACCTACAGTGAGAGATATTTAAAAGAGTCTCAAAAGGAAATCAAGGCAGCGAAAAGCAGGATTCAGGAACTGGATACCCTGATTAAGAACCTTTATGAAGGAAATGTATCAGGGAAAATCCCGGACAGGCATTTTGAGAGAATGATGAAGGAATACGATGCCGAACAGCAGGAACTGGAAGCAAAAGTGGAAGAAATGGAACAGGAACTCCGACAGAAGGAAGAACCAGAAGAAAATGGAGCCTGTTTTGTCCGTTTGGTAAAGAAATATCAGGATTTTGATGAAATCACACCACAAATGCTCTATGAGTTCATAGACAGAATCGCAGTCCATGAAGCGGAAGGCGGACGTGGAACAGAACGCACACAGCGGATTGATATTTATTTCAATTTTATCGGTCAGTTTCCAGTTCCAATCTCCAAGGAAGAACTGGAACAGGAAAGAAAAAGGCAGATAGAGCAACAAAAAAATAAAGAGGAAGAAAAACGGGAGAGAAAGAGGGCGAATGCCAGAAGGTTTTCCCAGAAGCGGAAAGAGGAAAGAGCCAGAATCAAGGCTGCTGCGGAAACCGGAGATGAAGAGGCACAAAAACAGTATGAGGAGATTCTGGCAAAAGAAAAAGCACGAAGAGAACGTGACAGGGAAAGCAATAAAAAATCCTACCGGAAAAGAAAGGAGAAAGCCAGAGCGATTGAGGAAGCAGCGAAAGCCGGTGACCCGGAAGCCCTGAAAGAATATGAAAAAGTCCTCGAAGAAAGAAGAAAAGAGGCAGAAAGAGCAAAAAAATGGAGAGACAAGCAAAAGAACAAGGCTCCGGAGCCTACCTGAGAAATAGAACCGAAGCCTTAGAACCAAAGCCGGGGCATTTCTGCCACTGCCTCAAAATTATGTTAGCACAGAGGCAGGGGGAAGGCAAGATAAAAGGAAGGTGTGACGCATGAAAAAATTGGAGCCAATCATACATGATGATAAAAATGGAATGGATTATATACTTGTTGGAGATTATTACATCCCGCTGATTTGTGTGGAGGAAGAAACCAGAGATATTGGTTTCTATGGAAGCCTCCGCAGGAATTATCTGAAAGATTACCGGCAGGCTTTGTATTCCCAGCTGATGCTGACCGGGAAGCTCTGGTCGTATCTGGCTGATTTGAATGAAATCTGTGTGGAACGCAGGGATAACATGATGGATCAGATGATGGAAGCAGAAGGTGTCACAGAGGAATTAAAGGGAAAAGACCAGATGGAATGGCTCCGCAGGGTAAATAACATCCGCAACAGAGTGGATGAAGCCATTCTGAATGAACTGGTCTATGTGTAGGGGGATGCTTATGAGATACCGGATTGAATATGCAGATGGTCGGTGCTGTAATTTCGCAAACAGCCGGAAAGACCTTCTGGAATGGCTGAAAATCCTAAAGGATGAAGAGATCATAGATATTCGGAAAATCTACAAAAACGGTGTGACAGATTCCGTACTTGAGAAGTACCGAAACTATGTGAACAGAAATGCCGGATAGGAAGGAGAGACAGGATGAAAGCGATACAATTTATTTTAAAAATCATGTTGTTGCCTGTGATGGTTGCTCTGAAAATAATAAGGCTGTTTGTGGAGTTCCTTGTAGGAATATCAGCAGTTATCTTCCGGGTAATTGCAGGGATTTTTCTTCTGACTGCCCTGCTAAGCTATGGCTTTGGTCTGGAAAGTTCCGGGGAATGCCTGAAAATGGTATTGGCT
>JALFLM010000166.1 GCA_022774705.1 Lachnospiraceae bacterium
GGCTATGAAGCCATGACAGCAAGAAAAATTCAGAAAAACGGAGGGGTGCTTGTATGAGAAAAGAACGGAAAATCATTAATACAAATATTCGCTTGAACCTCTGTGATGAACAGGACAGACAGGCATGGGAATATTTGCAGACAATGGACAGGCAGAAGTATAAGTCCTATACCAGAGCGGTTGTGGTGGCTTTGAATGATTACTTCTCCAGAATATATCGAAAGGAAGCTGATCCGTATCTGGAAACCAGAGAAAAGGAAGATGCGTTTCTGGAAAGGGTGGAAACAGCTATCCGGGATGGTGTGAAGGAATCCGTCCCGATGGCTATGGCGAAGAATCTTCTGGAAATGCTTGTACCGTTTGTGAAGGAATCGGTAGGAGATAATAATTTGCCGAATATGGCAATGACGATGGAGAAACCAGATAATGAGGCTACAGATAATACGCTGGACTGGGAACAGGAGGCAGATATGGATGCGGCATTGGATTTTGCAGACAGTTTTTAGCTAATTACAAAATGGTAGTAACAGGAGAACCGACTGACAGTACAAAATTGTTTTGCGAAAACAAAATAGAAGAAAAAGACAATGGCAGTGATAGCATTTCTATTGGTGAGAATCGGGGAAATGTTTATGGCTGTTATTTTTATGTCTTTCATCAGAAAAAGAGAATGGTTTAGAAGAAAAGAAGCAGAAATAGTGAGAAATTATGACAGAAAAGCGTTGGCAGCCGGGAAACGCTGCATAAGCATGGGAGAAAAAGATAAGAGTGCCGGATACGGCACATAATTGTCCGATACTCCGCATCGGAGTGGTGCATAATCAGCCTGCTTCGGAAAGAGAAAATTTGTTGAAAGGGGAGCTTTTCTATTTCCTCTACAGTCTGCTTCTGCACCACAAAACCACTGTCATCTCGATCAAAATTTGGTATCGCATGGAGGAGAAAACTGATTAGCAGGGGCTGGCTAAGTGGTGGAGAGATGACAGGCAAGTTTCGCAAAGTGGCAGGCCACTCTGCACCGGAGCCAGCCTTTGGGCTGTTCCTAAACTTGCCAGAGGGCTCCGCCCCTTGGAACCCCGGCCGTCAATAGCGTAAGTATTCCTGCGAAATGTCCACTGGACATTCCACAGGAACACTTACTGATTGACTAGGACTTGTCTCCGTTGCCACTCCGGTCGGCGCAAAGCTGACGTCCACTGGACGTCATGCGCCCTGCGCCTGCCAAAGGGGCGTTTGTCTCCGCCCCGCTTCGGTCGGTGCTAAACGGACATCCACAGGATGTCTAGCACCCTTATGGAATCCCCTTACAGCCAGAAGTCCATTGGCTAAATTATATATGACAGCACAGAGATAAAAGGAGTGAATTGATTATGAGAAAAAGAAACCATACCGTTACGATACGGATGAATGACAAAGAATATACCCTGCTCCGGCAGAAGATGAAAGAATCCGGACAGACACAGCAGGCAGTGGTACTTGCTGCGATTGAAAATGTGGAGATAGTATCATCAGAGGTTATGGAAGAATTGAAAGTATTAAATCAGAGACTGGAAGAAACAAACCGGCAGCTTCGAGGTGCTACAACCAATCTCAACCAGATTGCGCATCATATGAATGCAGGAGGTTTTTATTCCAGAGCAGATGTTTTTAACAGTCTCAACGAAAATATATCAGGATATCGGAAGGAGTGTGAAAAGATATGGCGATCAATAAGACAATTAATAAGCGGACAAATTCCCATGGGGCAATGAGAAACTGTATTGAATATGTCCTCCGGGAAGGAAAAACAGATCAGCATCTTGTCCATATCATCGGTCCATATCCTTACGAAGAAGTGAATTATGATCTGGTGTACCAGTCATTTCTGGAAGAAAAACGATTGTGGGGAAAGGATTCGGGAAGGATGTATGCCCATAATGTGATTTCCTGGCATAAGGATGAAAAGATTACACCGGAACAGGCATTGGAATTTGGCATTGCATTTGCGGAGAAATGGTTTTCTGGTTT